>JAYWDM010000599.1:0-3242 GCA_043779885.1 Betaproteobacteria bacterium
CGTTTCGCATGCCCGCTCGAATTCCTGCACCTTGGGGCCGCCAAAAAAATCCGGTTCCCAGCCGCCGATAAACCGCGACAGCACGCCGGTTTCAATGACTCGCTTCGCGGCTTCGATCTCCTCGGCCCCGATGGGGTTGTAGCGCGGAAACGCGTTGACTATGACTTTCTGACCGCCGAACAGCGCAAGTGAACTCATGGCAAGGGCCTAAGCGGTTTGTAAACGGGACAGGATCGCATCGATTATACCCAACGTATGCAGCGCACTATCGCCGTCCGAGGCGAGCGGCTGACCGGTATCGAGATGCCGAAGCAGTGCTTCGAGCGCATGCCATTGATAGCGGCCCATCGCCGACTCGAAGCCATCCGCCGACGGCTGGAGCACCGTGCCACCGGGACAAGCGGGATCCGCTGCGGCAAAGCGGGCGCGAATTTCCGCGCCTCCGTCGAGATAGCTGGCGACGCCTTTGGTGCCGACCAGTTCCACCGAGTACAGCGAATAACATTCTTCGCGCGCCGCGAGCAGATAAATGCATGCGGCACCGAAGCGCAGGCAGCAGTCCGGCTCGGGATCATTGCCGTTCCAGTCGCGGCCCGCGCGGACGTATTCCACCTCGGCCCGGTCGCCCAGCATGAAGCACAGCAAATCGATGAAATGCGAGCCGTTGTTCAGCAGCCCTTTGCTGTACCAGACCGTGCCCTTGTAAATTTCACCGAAGCGCCCCTGCCGGATGGCTTCAGCCAGCGCACGGGTGCCGGGTTCGAAACGGCGCATGTAGTTAACCATCAGAACGCAGCGCCGCTCCGCGGCAAGCCGCACCATTTCCCGGCCTTCAGTCAGTGTCGGGGCAATCGGCTTCTCGCAGATTACGGCGCGCGGCGCGCCGGCCAGCAGTTGCTTAAAGACTGCGCAGTGTTGATTCGTCGGTGCGCACAGCGCTACGACGTCAGGGCGGCATTTCTCCTGCATCGTTGCAACGTCCGGATAGGCAGGGGCGGAGAATTTGCGGGTGAACCGCTCGCGCTGACGCGGATCGGGGTCGACCCCGGCGATCAATGCAATGCGCGGATGTGCGGCAAAAGCGCCGGCATGCGTGAGAACCCGATCATCGGGTGCGGGGTCATAGTCATAACCTTGACCGATGCTGCCCAAACCAACCACGGCCGCCGCCAGCGGGTTCACGCCGCCCCTTTGCGCTGCACCTGGCGGTTGATGGCGACCAGGTCCGGTCGCCGCCTGAGGTACGCGACAACCTCGCGGCAGCTGAAGTACGGATTCGCGCTGCCGAAGTGTTCGATCAACTGTTTCAGCAGGCGATAATCCGCTTCCTCGTCAAGTGTGAGCCCGAGTTCCGGCCAGTGTTCAGCGGGCGGCGCGACGATGTGCAGAGGGCGGAACAAGTCCGGATGGCGTCGTATGTGCAGCGTGACGTGCTCACGGTCGAGCGGGGCATTGGTCATCGCGGCCGAGCGCCGCAGCGTGCCGAGCGTAAAGACCTGCACGTCCATGCCGTCAGGGTAACTGCGTATGTGGGCGTTACTGGCATAGTCACATTCATTGCTCCGGAACATCCGGACGGCCTGCTCGATCAATCCCGGGTCGATGATCGGGCAGTCGCCGGTGATTTCAACCACGATGTCGGCAGCGGCCTGCTCCGCGGCGCCGATCACGCGGGCCATGACATCTTCTTCGCTGCCGCGATGGCAGAGGATGCCCGTATCGCGCGCAAACACGTCGAGCGGATCATCGGCTGCGTTGACCGTGGTTGCCAGCACGATGCGGTCTATGGACGGCGCCTGGCGCAGCCGTGCCACCAGGTGTGCGAGCATCGGTTTGCCGTCCGCGGGCAGGAGTACCTTGCCCGGCAGCCGGCTCGAGGTCATGCGCGCCTCGATGGTGGCAATGATGGTCACGTTTTTGCAGCCGGCGTGCTGTCAGGGCTTGCGCTTCATGATGAAAACACCGGTCCATTGCGTCAGGAACTTGAATGCGTCTCGCCTGCCTTCGCAGAACTTGTCGGTCATGACAGTCAGCGGGACGCAATTCGGGAAACTGCCGTAATCATCAACGACTATGATTCCTTCCGCGGCGAGCAGGGGCCAGATGACATTGAGCGCCGCTTCGCAGGCTTCCAGCGTGTCGATGGCGACGTGACAGAAGGTGACCGGCGCCTTGACCATTTTCATGGTGTCGAGCACATTGCCTTTGATGACCTGCACGTTGGCGCAATCGCTGAAGGCATTTTTGACCTGTGCGTAGGAATTGTTGCTGAACGTCATGTGCCAGCGGTGGTCCAGACCGTATGCCGATTCGGGGATGCCTTCATAGCTGTCAAAGATCATGACCGGCTTCCTGCCGAAATGATTCACGGCTTCGACGATGACCGCGGACGACCCGCCCTGAAACGAGCCGAACTCGACGACGGTTCCGTCTATGTGGGCGGTCAGGCCGATATACTGGGCGAGGTTAAACAGTTTCTCGTCCGTGATCATCGAGATTGCGCGGGCCCGGGCCCGTTCCCGGATGCCGCGGTACGGCTGCTCCCGGGTGAATGGATCATGCGGCTCCGCCAGTTCGTAGATTGCGGGCAGCGTATCGTAGCGGTTGTCGATCAGGTAGCGGATGCCGGCCTTGATCGCGTCGTGGTCATCCACGCAAACCACGAGCAGCGTGTCTCTTGCATCTTTGATGCCGGTAACGTGCTCGACAATGCCGCCGCCGCAATCGTAGCCGACGAAATCGTTGCGCCAGTCGTACAGCTTTGACCTGGCGCCGCGTTCCCGCAGCAGCCGGTACAACCACTTCATCGGTTCCGAAAATCCGTAAAGCGCGATGTTGGCGAAGGATTCCGCCTCGATGCGCTGCAACAGCTTGCGCACGACCTCCGGAATGTAATGCTCGGTCGTTCCCGAGAGCGGGCTCTTGTCAAGTTTGATTTGCATATTGGGTCAGTCGTCAGTGTGGGATGGATGGTGATGGGGCGGGAGTTTATGTCAATGCAGTCTGCCAGCGCTGCCCGTAGAGACCGATGGCCCCGCAGAAGTTATCCGAGCTCAGCGCGTCCACCATGGGGTGCAGATCCTGTTTCAGGCTGTCCAGCGTGGCGGTGCTCAGTTCCGGCAGATACGACTCGTACCAATGGGCCTGTTCCAGAGCGGCGTCCTTGCCGACGATTCCGCTCGACTTCAATTTGCCGAGCACGGTTGCGTAGAGCAGGTCGCTGTGTTCGCAGTCATGCTGAA
>JAYWDM010000600.1:0-3239 GCA_043779885.1 Betaproteobacteria bacterium
TTCCGTGCTCGACGATTATTTACGCGCGTGCGGCAAAACAGATTTCGCTGCGGTACGCCCCGACAGCGATGCCCGGTATTCCGACGTGCGCACTATCGATCTGGGCAGGCTCGAACCGCTGGTCGCGCTGCCGGACTCGGTGCTCAAAAATTCACGCCCGATTTCCGAGGTCGCCGGCACGCGCATCGATCAGGCGTTCATCGGTTCGTGCGCGAACGGCACGCTCGAGGATTTGCGCCTGGCCGCGCAAATCCTGGCGGGGAAAAAGGTCTCACCCAAGTGCCGGCTGATCGTGACGCCCGCATCGCAACACGTTTATCTGCAGGCGCTGCATGCCGGCATCATCACTACGCTGGCCGAGGCAGGCGCCGTCATCACCAATCCGACGTGCGGCGCGTGCGGCGGCGGGCACATGGGCGTGCTGGGGCCGGACGAAGTGTGCATCACCGCGAGCACGCGCAACTTCAAGGGCCGCATGGGCGACCCGAGCGCGAAAATCTACATGGCTTCACCGGCGACCGTCGCCGCGTCCGCGATCAAGGGTGCTATCACGCATCCCGGCGAGTTCCTGCATTAAATGCAACCGCCGATGAACGCCGATAGACGCCGATGAAATCGGAGAATTCCACAGCAGAAAATGTTGCAACATCACCAGATGACTCGTCTTCATCGTTTTCGGCGCGTGATTTTCATGGCAAATGATATTTGTTTTTGAATTTATCTGCGTTTATCTGCGTTTATCTGCGTTCATCGGCGGTTCCGCTGTGGGGTTAACTTTGGGGTTAAGATGAAATTCACAGCAAGAGTCTGGAAATTTCCCGACAACATCAACACGGACCTGATCCTGCCGAACCGCGCGTTTTACCTTACGCCGGCAGAGCAGGTGAAGTTCGTTTTTTCGGCGAACCGTCCGGGCTGGACCGAGCTTGTGCAACCCGGCGACATCCTGCTCGGCGGGCGCAATTTCGGCATGGGCTCGAGCCGGCCGGCGGCGCGCTCGCTGCGCAATCTCGGTTTGGGCTGCCTTGTCGCCGAGTCGATCAACGGGCTTTTTTTCCGTAACAGCGTGAACTTCGGTTTTCCGGCGCTCGAGTGTCCCGGCATCGAGGCTGCGTTCGACGAAGGCGATATCGCCGAGGTGTCGTTTGCGGACTATAGGGTGCGCAATCAGCGCACCGGCGTGGCGCTCAAGGCCGCCCCGTTGCCTGAAGCGCTCAGGAAACTGATGCAGGCCGGCGGCTTGTTTCAGTTGCTGGAGTCGGAAGGTTATCTCGCGCCCAGGACTGCCTAGCCGCGGCGGTCACGTATAATGCCGCGCGTTGTGGCGCACCGGGGTTTTCAGGTTGCGCGCGCTACGGCCTGGTCGATCCGGCGCGGGATGCCGGCGGAAGCGGTTTCCAATTCCGTGCTCGACACCAAGTCCCAATTAACGAGGAGAGTATCGATGATTGCAAAGTGGGGTGTTCCGCGCGCATGGCTGGCGCTGCTCCTGACGTTTTCCGTCGTGCTGGCCGGTTGCGCAGGTTCGGGCGGCGTCGTGAGCAGCGGCCCGAGCCTTGCCGACCAGATCGCGGCGCTGATGAAGGAAGCCGAGCAGTTCTACGCGAACAAGCAGTACGACGTATCGATCGCCAAATTTCAGGAAGTCGTCGCGAAAGACGCCAAGTACTGGCAGGCATATGTCGGGATGGCGCGGCCCTACATCGCGAAATCCGCATGGCCCGACGCCATCGCGAGCGGCAAGAAAGCGTATGAACTCGCGCCCACCGGGCAGGACGTGATCGCCGTGCTCGGTCAGGCATTGTACGGCGGCGGCGCAGATGCACTCAAAAGAGGCCAGCTCGCGGAATCGGTCACGCGCTTCGTCGAATATCTCAAGCTCGAACCCGGCAACACGAGCGCGTGGCTGAACGTCGGCAAAGCCTATCTTGGCCAGGCGCAGTACCGCGAGGCGTTCAACGCATTTGTGCAGGGGCTGGCCAATGGCGGCGGCGCCGACCGCTCGGAACTCGTCCGCGGCCTGCTCGACGGCGGCATGCAGGCGTTTTCGCGCAACGACTACGGCGCCGCGATCGCCTCGCTCAAGGAGTATCTGAAATTCGACGCGGGGAATTTGGCGGTCTATCTGAATCTCGCCAAGTCCTACTGGGAGTCCGGCGAGCGCGGCAATGCGCTCAACGCTTTTCGCGAGGTGCTGAAACTCGATCCGCTGCAGTCGGACGCGCTGCGCTTTCTGCTGCTGGGGCGCTAACAGTTGAGACTACCGTAGGGCGGATGAGCGGAGCGTTATCCGCCAATTGCAGGGATCTTATTGTTTGCTGAATCGGGCGGAAGGCGCTGCGCTTTTCCGCCCCGCCTTAACTTGCTGCACCTTGGCAGGCATTAATCGAGCCAGCGCGAAGCGGCTTCCTCCGCCAGCGCGAACGCCTGCGTGCCCGCGCCGACCACACCCGAGTAGCGCGAGAAGAACAAATAGCCGTCGACCGGCGCGAGCATTTCCTCGAGCACTTCGTAGCTGTAAATGTCGACCACCTCGCCGAGTTTCGTGCCGCGCCTGATCAGTTTGCCGAGATCGCCGGCGAGTTCGTAGTTTGACGCGAGATAGCCGCTGTTCAGGGGCCGGATCTCGTGGCGCGCTTTCTGATCGAAGTCGAGTTGGCGCGGAGGCTTCGCATTGCCCTCCAGCATGCCGAGGTGCGCCATGACGCCGCGCAGTCCGGCGATCGCCTGTTTCGTATATAACGCAGTATTTTCCGGACCCAGGTACGACCCGCCCATTTCCGGATTGGCGGCGGGAATGTTGCGCCGCGTGTTGACGTAATGCGCGGCGGTTCCCGTCAGATCGTTTTCGTGCACGAACGGCATGCCGAAGGCGCGCGCCATGGCAAGACTTTTGTTTTTCACGTCGTCGCCGGCCTTCGCGTTGTAATCGACGCGCGCCTGCAAGCGGCCACCGCTGCCGCCCGAATGAAAATCGAGGTAAGCATCGACGTGATCGAGCACGTTGGCGGTGATAACGGCGGCTATCATCTGCGTCGTGTTGCCGCGCGCGTTGCCGGGGAAAACTTCGTGCAGGTCGGTGCGCCCATGCTGTTCCGGCGTCAGGCGCCCGAAGCCCGCCGTTGCCAGCGGATTCGCCACCGAAATGACGGCGAGCCTGCCCTTGAGCGTCGCAGTATCGAGTTCATTAAGCAGCGCGCGGATGGCGGTGGTGGGCAGGAATTCGTCGCCGTGCACGT
>JAYWDM010000601.1:0-3238 GCA_043779885.1 Betaproteobacteria bacterium
GAGACCGGTTACAACGCGCTGTATCTCGGCCGGCGGCCGAATGCCTATATCGACGGTTTGCCGGTGGCTGAATCGGAGCGGCTGCTCGATGCGCTATGGGCGCATGCAACGCAACCGCAGTTCACCTGGCATCACCAGTGGCGCGCGGGTGACATCGTGGTCTGGGACAACCGCTGCGTCATGCATCACCGCGCACCGTTCGACGGCGGTGCGCGGCGGGTGATGCACCGGATCCAGGGCAAGGGCGACCAGCCCGTGCAGCGATCCGATGCCAAGCCGAAGCCGCATCCGCGGGCGGTGCGGTGATGCATTTTCAGCGCCGCGGTTGGGGCGAGGCTAATGTGAGTGCAACTCACGTTATGCCGAGACCACAACAATAAAATGCATCACCGCGCACCGTTCGATGCGAACGCGCGACGGGTGATGCATCGGATACACGGCAAGGGCGACACGCCGGTGCTGCGTACAGATGCCAGGACGGCGCGGCATTCGCGCTGTGCGCGGTAGAGATTCCTTACAGTCCGTTGGAATTCGATTTGTCACCCCGGCGCACGCCGGGGTCGTGCGCCCGGGTCAAGCTGATCAGCAACTTGCTGGATGCCGACTTTCGTCTGTATGACGAAATGACGGTTCTGCGCGAGGCTGCTAACCTTCGTGCACGTCCTTGAAGCTGACGGTGTGACGCCTGCCGTCGAACTTGTAGGCGCGCTTGCGGCTGCGCGGATACTCGGAAATATCGATGGCCTTGCGCGTGCCGCCCATCAGGTAGACGAGGTCTTCCTGGTGCGGATTCGACATCGCATGCGGCAGGGATTTGGCGGTGAAACCCATGAAGTCGCCGGCGCCGACTTTGAATTTGCGCCCGCCGATTTCCGCGATGCCGCGGCCGGACAGGATGTAGAGGAATTCCTCGTCGCAATAATGCGTGTGGTATTCGGTTGATGCGTCGCCGGGCGCGATGCGCACCAGATGTATGCCCAGGTCGCGCATGCCGACGGCGTCACCCAGCGATTTGCCATGCCGAATGGCGCGCTTGTTGAGAACATGAACGCGCCGCTCTTCTGTCATCTTAACAATTGCTGCCGCGGTAAGCAGCGGGAAGACCTTACTTTTTGCGGTGGGCATGGGTGTCCTTCTGCGGCAGCGGTTAATCCGATAGTTGCAGGTCGGCGATCATCGCCGCCATGAAACGTCCGGCCTCGCCGCCGGTGACCGCGCGGTGATCGAACGTCACCGACAACGGCAGCATGCGATGCACCGCCGGTTTGTCGTCAACCGGAACCACCGCTTTCAATACGCGGCCGGCGCCGACGATCGCAACCGTCGGCGGCAATACGATGGGGGAGGCGTAGCGGCCCGCGATTGCCCCGAAGTTCGACAGCGTGATCGTATTGGCGCGCAGATCCTCGGGCGGCACTTTGCGTTCACGCGTGTCCTGTATGAGTTTGGCCAGCGCGACCTGCAAATCTGCCGGGGTGCGCTTTTCGATATTGCGCAGCACCGGCACGAGCAGGCCGTCAGGCGTATCGACGGCAATGCCGATATCGACATTCTTGAGCAGCCGCCGGCCGACGGCCTGACTGTCATACCAGGCGTTGAGCGACGGCTCGACGCGGCAGGCCGCAACGAGAGCACGGATCAGCCGCAGCATGATGCTGGTGCCGGCAGGCCACGCGTTGATATCGGCGTCGTCCATGAGTGTTGCCGACGCGACTTCCGCGTGGGCCAGTGTCATGCTTTGCGCCATCACCTTGCGCACGCCGCGCAACAGCTCCTGCGGACCGATCTCGGCGAGGATGCGGGCGGCACGCTGCACGTCATTGGATGTGATCAGGCCGTCGGCGCCGGTGGGCGTCACCATGGCAAGATCGACATTGAGTTTGCGCGCAAGCGCGCGCACCGCCGGCATCGCCTTGATGCCGTGCGCAAGCGGTGTTGCCGCCGCTGGCGCATCCGCGATGATTTTCTGGCCGACCTCCATTTTGCCGACCACCGTGCCGGTATCGGCGTCGTCGCCGCCTTCGAATGCCACCAGCGGCTGGCCGACATGCGCGACGTCGCGCTCGTTGCCGTAAAGCCTGATTACTTTGCCGGCGTAGGGCGAGGGGACATCGACGATGGCCTTGGCGGTTTCGACCGACACAAGGGCCTGGTCGATTGCAACGGCGTCGCCCGCCTTGACGTGCCAGGTGACGATTTCCGCTTCCTGCAGGCCTTCACCGAGATCGGGCAGTTTGAAAATTCTCATTATTTAAGACCGGTGTTTGAGTGATCGAAACAAACTTGTAGGATGGGTGGAGCGCAGCGATACCCATCAGGAAGCGTAGCATCAATCGTGATGGGTATCGGCCTTGACGGCCTCGACCCATCCTGCGCGCTGAATAATCAAATTGCCAAATTTCCCAATTTCCTCCTTACGCGAATTCAATGACCCTGCGCACCGCAGCGGCGATTTGCCGCTTGCCGGGCAGGTAATGGTGCTCGAGCCGCGACAACGGCACGACGATGTCGGGTGCCGTAACCCGTTGCACCGGCGCCAGCAGAGTAAGCAATCCATGCTCGGCCAAAGTGGCGGCGATCTCGGAGGCCACGCTGCAGTGCCGCGGCGCTTCGGTCACGATCACGCAACGCCCCGTTTTCGCGACGGACGCCAGTATCGTATCGAAGTCGAGCGGCCTGAGTGTCGCAACGTCGATCACTTCCGCGGCGATGCCTTGTTCGGCGAGTTCGTCGGCGACCTGCAGCGTTTCGTACACCATGGCGCCCCAGCTCACGAGCGTCACGTCAGTGCCTTCGCGCAGCGTAAAGCATGTGTCGAGCGCCAAAGCTTCGCCGTTGTCGGCCACTTCCTCCTTGAAGAGGCGATAGAGGCGGGTGGGCTCGAGAAAGATCACCGGATCGGGATCGCGAATCGCGGCGAGCAGCAAGCCGTATGCGCGCTTCGGCGACGATGGATAGACGACGCGGATGCCCGGGATGTGGGCAAACATCGCATCCGGGCTTTCCGAATGATGTTCCGGCGGATGAATGCCCGCGCCGCATGGCGTGCGCAATACCATCGGGCAGGTGAGGCGTCCCTGCGTGCGATGGCGCATGCGGCCGGCGTGATTGAGAATCTGGTCGATGACGGTATAAGCAAAACCCGAAAACTGGATTTCCGCAACAGGCTTCAGGCCTTCCGCCGCCATGCCTATGCTCATGCCGGCGATCAGGTTTTCGGCGAGCGGCGTATCGAGCA
>JAYWDM010000602.1:0-9234 GCA_043779885.1 Betaproteobacteria bacterium
CGGCGGCGGAATTGCGTTGCAGCAGCGCAGCGTAGTCGTCATCGGCGCCGGCATGGTCGGCGTCTCGTGCGCAGCGTATCTCGCGCGCGACGGCCACCACGTCACGCTCATCGATGCGCTCGGACCGGCGGAAGGCACCTCCAAAGGCAACGCGGGCGCGCTCAGTCCCGGCAGCTGTGTGCCGCTCGCAATGCCGGGCGTGCTGAAAAAAGTGCCGAAGTGGCTGACCGATCCGGCCGGACCGCTCACGGTCCGCCCCGCGTATTTCTTCACCGTTCTCCCCTGGCTCGTCCGTTTCGTGCTCGCCGCCCGGCGTTCACGCATCGGGCCGATTGCGGATGCGCTGCGCACCCTGCATGCCCGCACCTACGAGTGCTATGAGCCGCTGCTCGCGCACGCCGGCCGCACCGGCGCGATCCGCAAAAGCGGCACGCTGGTGGTGTACGAATCCGAGTCCGCGTTTGCGGCAAGCCGCGGCGAATGGGAAATGCGCGGCGGCCGCGGCGTGCGTTTCGAAGTTCTCGACGCCAGTGCGCTGCGCACGGTCGAGCCCGCGCTCTCGGAGCGTTACCGGCGCGGTGTGTTGTTGCCGGAGCACGGGTATCTGATTGAACCTTATGAGCTGGTGCGCGCGCTCGCCGATCAGTTTGTCCGCGACGGCGGGTGTCTGCTGCGCACCCGCGCGCAAGGGTTGAGGTTTGGCGCCGCGGGGCTCGCCGCGGTGCGCACGGACGACGGCGAGGTCACCGCCGAGCGCGTGGTGATCGCGGCAGGCGCGTGGTCGCTGCCGCTCATCGCGCCGCTCGGACTGAAGCTGCCGCTTGAAAGCCAGCGCGGCTACCACGTCACGCTGGGCGCGCCCAACGTCGCGCCGCGCCTGCCCGTCACCTCTTCCGAGCGCAAGTTTTACGCCACGCCCATGGCGGGCGGGCTGCGCATCGCGGGCACCGTCGAGTTCGCCGGACTTGCCGCGCCACCCGACTTTCGCCGCGCGCGCCGGTTGCTCGAGCAGGGCAGACAGATGTATCCCGCGCTCGACACCACGCACTTCAGCGAATGGATGGGACACCGGCCCTGCCTGCCCGACTCGCTGCCGGTAATCGGCCCTGCACCCGGGCATCCAGACGTGTTGCTCGCGTTCGGCCACGGACACAATGGCATGACCAGCGGCCCGGTGACCGGGCGGGTTATCGCCGACCTCGTCGCCGGGCGCCCCCCGTTTATCGACATTGCCCCGTATCGCGCGGAGCGTTTCCGCTAGCGGCGGGTTGTGGCAGGGGGCGCCGGCTCAGTCACGCCAAGGTCGCGTTGGTGCGGCACCATTGCACCCTGCAAAAACTGCGCGCCCGTCATTCAGGACTGATCCCCGCCTGTTTCGCCACGCGTTTCCACTTCTCGATTTCGGCCTTGATGTAGGCCGCGTGCTGATCGGGCGTGTTGCCTACGGGGTCCGCGCCCCGATCGATGAGTTCCTTGCGCACCGCCGGATCGTTCAGCACTTTCACCAACGCGCCATTCAGTTTTTCCACGATCGGCCGCGGCAGGCCCGCGGGCCCGACCCAGCTGAAGCCGCTGCTGACCACGAAACCAGGCACGCCCGCCTCCTGCATCGTCGGCACGTCCGGCACCGTTGGCGAACGCGTCTCGCCACATTGCGCGATCATGCGCAGCCTGCCGGCGCGCACGTTTTCGATCACCACCGGGATGCTCCCTATCGTCATCTGCACATGACCGGCGATGGCATCCATGGTGGCGGGCGCGATACCCTTGTACGGCACGTGTACGAGCTTGATTTTCGCCTGGTTGTTCAGTAGCTCGCCCGCCAGGTGGCCGACAGTGCCGGGGCCGGAACTCGAATAGAAAATCTGGCCGGGACGCGCGCGCGCAAGCGCGATCAATTCCTTGACGTTCTTCACCGGCAGCGACGGGTGCACGAGTAGTGCGGCCGGAATGTCGACGACGAGACCAAGCGGGGTGAAGTCCTTCACCGTGTCGTAAGGCAGGTTCTTGATCAGCGCGGGGTTGAACATGAAGCTCGCCGCGACGATCGCCGTGGTGTAGCCGTCGGGCGCGCTCTTCGCCGTCATGTCCGCGCCGATTACGCCGCCGGCACCCGGGCGGTAATCGAGCACGAACTGCTGGCCGACGATCTCGCCCATCCTCGGCGCAATCAGCCGGAAGACGATGTCGCTGTTGCCGCCCGGTGCGGCCGGGTTGATGACGCGAATCGGCTTCATGGGGTACGGCTGAGCACCCGCGGCGGCGGCCCACACAACGAGCGCCGTGCACGCAAGGCGCCGTACTACATTACAGTCTCGTGCCGTCATCGGCTCACCCTTCTTCGCGGATTGAATTTTCACCTGCCCGCAACCCGGCGCAGTATAGCGCGGCCGCCGTGTGCGCAGTCGCTGCAAACGCTACAATACGTCATTCCATTGCCCTCAACACAAAACCCCGAGGCTCCCCGCATGAAACCTGCCAACTCCAGCCTCACCCGCACCGGCGGACAACTGATCGTCGACGCGCTCAAAGTGCATGGCGTCGACATGGCGTTCGGCGTTCCGGGCGAAAGCTATCTGTCCGTGCTCGACGCGCTGCACGATGCGCGCGACGAGATCAAATTCGTGATCTGCCGCCAGGAAGGCGGCGCCGCGAATATGGCGGAAGCATACGGCAAGCTGACGGGACGCCCGGGCATCTGTTTCGTCACGCGCGGACCCGGCGCAACCAACGCCAGCATCGGCGTCCACACCGCGTTTCAGGATTCAACCCCGCTGATACTCTTCATCGGTCAAATCGACAACGAATTCACCGAACGCGAGGCGTTTCAGGAACTCGACTACCGCCGCATGTTCGGACAGATGGCGAAGTGGGTGGCGCAGATCGACCGCCCCGAACGTGTGCCCGAAATGGTGAGCCATGCTTTTCATCTCGCGGTATCGGGCCGCCCCGGCCCGGTGGTGCTGGCGCTGCCCGAAGACATGCAGACCGCTACGGCGACAGTCGCCGATACCGCGCGCTATCAGCGCGTCGCGGCACACCCCGGCGCCGGCGATATGCAGAAGCTGCGCGAAATGCTTGCGCAAGCCGAGCGCCCTTTCGTCATAGTGGGCGGCGGCGGCTGGAACAAACAGGCCGGCGATGACTTGCAGGCGTTCGCCAAGGCCAACGCGCTGCCGGTCGCGTGCAGTTACCGCTGCCAGGATTTGTTCGACAACCGCCATCCCAATTACGTCGGCGACGTTGCCGTCGGCATGAACCCCGCGATCGAACAGCGTATCCGCAACGCCGACCTGTTGCTCGCGGTCGGCCCGCGGCTGGGCGAATGGACGACGATCAACTTCACGCTGATCGACATTCCGCGGCCGAAACAGAAATTCATCCACGTGCACACCGGCGCCGAGGAACTCGGCCGCATCTATCAGGGCGATCTCCTGATCAACTCCGGGATGCCCGAATTCGCCGCGGCGGCGCGCGCGCTCGCGCCGCCGCAGGCACGGTGGGTGGAATCGACGCAGGCGGCGCGCGCCGAATATGAAGCGTGGCAACAACCGGTCAAGGTGCCGGGCGCGCTCAACATGAGCGAAGTGATCCTTTATCTGCGCAAGCGCCTGCCGCCGGAAAGCATACTCACCAACGGCGCCGGCAACTTCTCGCTGTGGGTGCACCGCTTCTACCAGTACACCGGTTTTCGCACTCAACTCGGGCCCACGAGCGGCGCGATGGGCTATGGCGTGCCGGCGGGAGTCGCCGCCAAGCTCGTGCATCCGGACCGCCCGGTCATCGCGTTCGCCGGCGACGGCGACTTCCTGATGAACGGCCAGGAACTCGCGACCGCCGCGCAGTATGGCGCGAAAGTGATTTTCATCGTCATCAACAACGGCATGTTCGGCACCATCCGCATGCATCAGGAAAGGCATTATCCCGGCCGCGTCAGCGGCACCAGCCTCGCCAATCCCGACTTCGCGGCACTCGCCCGCGCCTACGGTCTGCACGGCGAAATCGTCGACAAGACCGCCGACTTCGAAGCCGCGTTCGAGCGCGCGTGGAGCGCCAAGACCGCTGCACTCCTCGAATTGCGCATCGATCCCGATGCCATATCGCCGCGCACAACGTTGTCGGCGATCCGTGCGGAAGCGTTGAAAAACGTGAAGACGTGAACGAGTGAATGAGTGAGCCCCCTCACCCCAGCCCTCTCCCCCGGTAACGAGGGAGAGGGAGATTTTACCCCTTCACCCCTTCACCCCTTCACCCCTTCACTCATTCACTCATTCACAGAATTCAAACCATGATCCGCTATATCAACGAAGCAGAAGTCGCGAAAATCCTGACGATGCCGAAAACCGTCGAACTCGTCGAGGCGGCCCTCAAGGCGCGCGCGGAGGGCAGAGCCATCGACGTGCCGCGCGTACGCGCCCGCGCGCCTGCCGGCACTCTGCACATACTGCAGGCCGCGGCGCCCGAGTTAAAGCTGATCGGCTACAAGGCCTATTACTCCAACCCGGGCAAAGGTGCGCGCTACCATGTGCACCTGATCGATACCGACAACGGCCAGCTGGTCGCCATGATCGAGGCGAGTCACCTCGGCATGGTGCGCACAGGGGCGGCAAGCGGCGTCGCAACGCGTTACATGGCGCGCGAGGACGCCGCGATCGTCGGCATGCTCGGCGCGGGCAAGCAGGCGGCCGGACAGCTTGAAGCGGTGTGCGCGGTGCGCCCGATACGCGCCGTGAAAGTCTACAGCCGCAACGCGGAACGCGCGCGCGGATTTTGCGCGGCATTAAGCGGCAGGCTCGGCGTAAAAATGGATGTTGCCGCGAGCGCCGCCGACGCCGTGCATGGCGCGGACATCATCAACGTCATCACCAAGGCGGCATCGCCGGTGCTGCTTGGCGAATGGCTGGAGCCCGGTCAGCATATCAATGCCGCAGGTTCCAACGCGCTCACGCGCCGCGAACTCGATACCACGGCGATCATGCGTTGCGCGCGCGTGGTGGTCGACTCGCGCGGCACCGCGCGCAACGAATGCGGCGACCTGCTGCCGCTGGTGGAGAGCGGCAAGCTCGATTGGGACGCGCTGCCCGAACTTGGCGAAGTGATCACGGGGCGCATCATGGGGCGCAAGGCGCGCGACGAGATCACGCTTTATGAATCCCACGGCATGGGCATTCAGGACATTTACACGGGCCATTACGTGCTGGAGGTCGCGCGCCAGCAAGGCATAGGCGTCGACTTGCCGGTCGGCGGATAGGCGGTGAACACTTGTAGATGCTTGCCGGCAATACGTGTAGCCCGGACGAATGAAATGAAATCCGGGGACCGGTTATTGCGGGCGAGGGGACCCGGAATGCGCTGCACTCCTTCCGGGCTACGTTCCGTGTCCGCTGTGACAAATTGCGATTTTTACTTTCAGGAATAACTTCATGGATACCAACGCAGGCAAAATCGGCTTCATCGGCATCGGCGCCATGGGCACGCCCATGGCGACCAATCTCGCCAAAGCGGGCTATAAGCTCGTGATATACGACACCGACGCCAAACGCACACAGGCGCTGGCCGCCACTCGGGAAATCGAAGTCGCCGACAGCCTCGCCGCGCTCGGCGCCGCCTGCGCGACCGTGATTACCATGCTGCCCGACGGCAAGATCGTGCGCCAAGCACTGTGCGGGAAGGACGATGGCTTTACGGATTGCGCGGCGGCCGCTCTCAAGCCCGGCTCGCTGGTCATCGACATGAGCTCGTCGTCGCCGGTCGGCACGCGCGAACTGGGGGTGCTGCTGGAAAAGCGCGGCGTCAAACTGATCGACGCGCCGGTGTCGAACGGCGTGAAAGGCGCGACGGCCGCCACGCTGGCCATCATGGTCGGCGGCGATCCCGCGCTGTTCGCGCAAATGAAACCGCTGTTTGAGAAAATCGGCAACCAGATATTTCACGCGGGCCCCCTCGGTTCGGGCCACGCGATAAAAGCGCTGAATAATTACGTGTCGGCGGCCGGCCTCGTCGCCGCATGCGAAGCGGTCGTCGCGGGACAGCGCTTCGGACTCGACGCCGGCGTCATCGTCGATATTCTCAATGCGTCGAGCGGCATGAACAACACCACCAAAAACAAGTTCAAGCAGCACATGCTGTCAGGGACCTACGGCGCCGGATTTTTCACCGGACTGATGGCGAAAGACGTGCGCACCGCTCTGGAGGTCGTCGAAACCACTGGAACGTCGAGCCTGCTCGCCAAACCGTGCGCCGCCATCTGGGACCAAATGGAACAGGACCTGGGCTTTACGTCCGACCACACGGAAATGTTCCGCTACGTCGACAAGCTCCCGCGCTGAACCGCCGCCAGCGCGTACGCGTCTTCAACCAGTTTAAGCGTCTGCAGATTATCCTCAGGGCCGGTCTCGAACGGCAGGCCCGACCATAGCTGCCCGATGAAGTGCGCAATACCGGCGTCGAAGCATGCCTGGTAAGCCGCCTTGAAATCGACGGTGATGCGTTCAGTGGTCGCGCCGCGCAATTCAATTCCGGCATCGTCGAGTATCACGCTCGCGTGCGTGCCGATGATCTCGATCCGGTCGGACACCGCAGTACCGAATCCGGGCGCGACGAAACTGCCCGCGATCACCACCGGCGCGCCCGCCGGAGTCTCCAGCATCAAGGTCGCCAGCGTCTCGCCCGGCATGTCGGGCTCGGTATTGAGCGTGCGCGCCGCGATCACGGCAAGCGGCCCGAGCAGAAAGCGCAATATATCGAGTTGATGGATGAGCGTTTCGGCGATCATCAGGCGCGTCTCCCGCGCCATATAGGGTGCGCGCTCGACCGCCGGCCGGCGCCCGTTGGCATCCTTCAAAAATCCCGAGCGGTGCATGGTCAGCACGCACTGCCGCACCGGTCCGACGCGACCGGCGTCGATCCAGCGGCGGATCGTGCGCAAGTGCGGCGCGAAGCGGCGGTTCTCGTGCACCATCAGACGAATGCGGCCGGCTACACCGGCGGCCAGAGCTTCGGCTTCGGCGAGGGTCGGTGCGAGCGGCTTCTGGCACAGGACGTGAACGCCATGCGCGGCGGCAAGCAGCGCCAGTTCGACATGCGTCTCGCGCCACGTCGCGATGTCCACGGCGTCCAGCCTTTCGCCGGCAAACATCGCCGCCGCATCCGCATAAACGCCGGGAATCGCAAACGCCGTGGCGCGGGCGCGAGCGCGCGCCACATCCCGATCGCACACGGCAACAATCTCCGCGCGCGTGTCCTGCCGCCACGCGGCGAGATGATACTGCGAAATATCGCCGGCGCCGATCAGGCCGACGCGCAGCCTGCCGCCCTGCGGGCGCAGTGGCTTAACCGGCGTGGACGGTGCCATGCAGAGCGGTGCGCGTCGATGCGCCTTCGCGCATGTCAGGTCTAGCAGTTCGTTGAAAATCGGCAGAGACTGTCATTGCGAGGAGCCAAAGGCGACGAAGCAATCCCGTCACTCGTTGAATGCGCAAAATACGGGATTGCCGCGCTGACCGCCACGCTACGCTCGCGGCTGACGACTCACCGCGATGACAGCATGATGTGTTATTCAACAAACTGCTAGTCGGCGCTGATGTGGGCGGCGTGCGCAACCTTGGTGTACTTCGCCACCTCGCTCTTGAACATGGCGGCGGCCTCGTCCATCGTGTTGCCGACCACCTCCGCGCCCAGCCCCGCCATGCGCTCCCTCACGTCCTGCAACGCGAGCGCTTTCAGCATTTCCCGGTTGAGCATGCTGACGATTTCGCGCGGCGTCTTGACCGGCGCCACCGCGCCGTACCACGTGCTCATCTGGTAGCCGGGCACGCCGGATTCGGCGATCGTCGGCACGCCGGGCAGCGCGGCGACGCGCTTGTCCATGGTCACCGCGATGGCGCGCACGCGTCCTGACTGGATGTGCGGCATGATGGGCGGTGCGGTATTGAAAGCGAGCATCACCTGCCCGCCGACAAGGTCAACTGCGATCGGCGCGCCGCCCTTATAGGGGATCGGCAGCATATCGGTCCCCGTCATCATCTTGAACATTTCGCCCGCAAAGTGCTCGGGACTGCCGACGCCGGACGTCGCGTAGGTAAGCGCCCCGGGCTTGGATCTGGCAAGCGCGATCAGTTCCTTCACGGTCTTTACCGGCAGCGACGGGTGCAGGCACAGCACGTTCGGAACATTGGTGACCACCGTGATCGGCGCGAAATCGCGCTCGATGTCGTAGCCGAGGTTCTTGTAAACGGGCTTGCTCATGATGTGCGCCACCGACATGAAGAGCAGCGTATAGCCGTCGGCAGGCGCCTCGGCCGCCACCTTTGCCGCGATGTTCCCGTTCGCACCCGGACGGTTCTCCACCACGAACTGCTGCTTGAGCACGTCGGACACCTTGGCGCCGACGGCGCGCGCCATGATGTCGGTGCCGCCGCCGGGCGCGTAGCCGACGAGGATGCGCACCGGCTTCATCGGATACGCCTGCGCCCATGCCGGCGCCGATGCGGCTGCCAGCGGTAAGATCAACAGCAGTCGGAATGTGCAGTCCATGGTGTTCTCCTTCGAACGATCGTCGTGTTGGCCGTGCGTAACCTAAGTCGCGCGCACCGGCCTGTCAAGCGAAACCCCGTAGCGCATATAATCCGGGGCACGACGACAACCGGGCACCGTACCATGACTGTAGCGATTGCAGGTCCCGATCCCCTTCCGGGCAAACCCGTACTGGCAACGCCGCGCGGTGCATGCGATTGTCACGCGCATATTTTCGGTCCCGCCGCGCGCTTTCCATACACCGAGGGCCGCGGCTACACGCCGCCCGACGCACCGGTCGAAAACTTTCTGGCGCTCCTCGACCGGCTGGGCTGCGCGCGTGGCGTGGTCGTGCAGGGCAACGCGCATGGTTTCGACAATCGCGCGATTCTCGACGCCGTCGAACGCAACCCCCGGCGCCTGCGCGGCGTCGCCATTACCGAAGCCGTCGGCGCCGATGAATTGAGGCGCTGGCACCGGCTCGGCATACGCGGACTGCGCTTTCATATGTACCACGCCGGCCAGAAACCCGGCTACAAGCGCGGGGTCGGACTCGACGAATTCGCCAAAATGCGCGCGACCATGCTGGAACTCGGCTGGCACATGCAGGCGTGGTGCGACCGGCGCGCGCTGCCTGAACTCGCACCCACGCTGCGCGGCATCGCGCGCGACATGCCGATAGTGATCGACCATATGCTCAACATCGACGCCGCGCGCGGC
>JAYWDM010000603.1:0-3231 GCA_043779885.1 Betaproteobacteria bacterium
GGGCTTCAGTCCTTCGAGAAATTTGTCGAGGGGCTCGGCGCCATCACGTCGGGCGGTGAAGCTTATCCGCCTGGCTACGACGCCGGAGTATTGCTCGCCATCCGCGATGCGGGACGACTTTTCGATCGTGGTGTTGACTGCATCGAGTTCACCCTAAACCATCGTGCTCAGCCGCTGCGCGTCCTCTACAACCGCGACGGCTATGCGCATGTTCAACGACGCATCATCGGTCCGCAGCTCAATAAGCGGACCATCGAAGGCCGGTTGCTCATGGCGGATTTCAAGGAGCGCGGGTCCCGGCTACGCGTGCATCCATCAAGCGGCGATCCAGTCATCTGTTTGTTCGACGAATCGCTGCGTGACGAGGTATATCGAAGCATCCTTCACTTTGTGCGCGTTACTGGTGAGGCAAAGGAAGATTCATTCTCGAACAGGATCGTGAGCATCGCGATCTCGGACATTGAGCGCATCGAAGCCAAAGAGGATCAGGCGATCGAGATTCTTCCGAGTGGCGCACCGCTCCTCGGTGACTTCTGGCAGGCAATGAGCTTTGACGAGCTTGCGGCCGCGCAAGGTGTGCGTCCTTTGACCCATATCGACGCACTTGTGGGCAGTTGGCCAGGCGACGTGAATGACGGCTTCTAGGAGGCCGTGCACAACCTGCGCCAAGCGAACATCAGGGCCGCGTAGCTGTGAACGAGGGAAGAATCATCGCGGATACGAACGTCGTTTCGTATCTGATGAAGGGGACGGATCTCGGGCAGCGTTACAAGCGGCATCTCGCCGGAAAAATCGTCGGGATTGTTTTCGTCACCGTCGCGGAGATGCACTACGGGGCGGAAAAGAACGGTTGGGGCGAGAAGCGCCGCCTGCAACTGGAAGAACACCTCAAGAACTTCGTCGTTCTTCCCTACAACAACGAGATCGCCAAAGTTTATGCGCGGATCGTGGTGGAACGTGAGCGCATCGGCCGGCCGATCGATTGGCCGGATGCGTGGATTGCCGCAACGGCTCTTTGGCACCGTATACCGCTTGTGAGCCACGACGGCGACTTCGCGGAAATTAACGGACTGAACCTAATTAGAGAAAAATGACTGGAGGAACCGCTGCTGGGAGATTTGGGCAGCTTCGACTTGAACGGAATTCACTGGGTAATCGTGGGCGGAGAATCGAGACGAAAGGCCAGACCGATCAAGGCGTAGCCTTATAAGATTGCCCCAATGAGGGTTAGTAGCCTTTCCTATCGCGCCTAACTTTCCCGGCAAAACCCACTGATCCGCGAGACGCGATTTTCAGTTCAGATTTCCTCTGCGTCCTCTGTGTCTAAAAGGGTACTCCGACGTGCTATGCACGTAGGGTATCTGTGTTGGATGTAATTCTTAACCGCTAATAGCCTGCTCCACCGCGCGCTTCGCCATGACGGTGACGAGATGGGCGCGGTATTCCGCGCTGGCATGCATGTCGGAATTGAGTCCGGCGGCGGCCACCTTGATATTGGCAACCGCATCCGCAGAAAACTTCGACGCCAACGCCTTTTCCATCTCCGTCACGCGGAACACGCTCGGACCGGCGCCGGTCACTGCCACTCGCACCCCGCCGGCGGTTTCGGCCACGAACACGCCGACGATCGCATAGCGCGACGCTGGATTCTTGAATTTCATGTAACCGGCGCGCTTCGGTATCGGAAAGGAAATCGACGTGATGATCTCGCCCGCCTGCAGCGCAGTTTCAAACATGCCCTTGAAGAACTCCCCGGCGCCAATCTTGCGTTTGTTGGTCAGGATGGTGGCGCCGAGCCCCACCACGGCAGCCGGATAGTCGGCAGCCGGATCGTTGTTCGCCACCGAGCCGCCGAGCGTGCCCATGTTGCGTACCATTCTGTCGCCGATGCTGCCGGCTAGCCTGGCCAAGGCCGGGATCGCTTTCATCACGTCTTTGGACGTCGCCACCGCGGCGTGGGTGGCCATGGCCCCGATAGTGACGCCACCGCCGTCGATTTTGATTGCGGACAGCTCCTTGACCCCGCTCAGATCGACAACGTCCGACGGCGAGGCCAGGCGCAGCTTCATCGCCGCGATCAGCGTCTGACCTCCGGCCAGCAGCCTGGCCTCGGAGTGTTTGGAAAGCAATGCCGCCGCGTCCGCGACGCTGCCCGCCTTGTGATAGTTGAATTCGTACATGGCTTGCTCCTTAAGTCTTGTTCGTTAGTCTTTACGCAGCCTTGGCCTGTCGAACCGCACGCCAGACGCGCTCCGCCGTCGCCGGCATCTCGATTTCGCGCACGCCGATCGCATCGGTGATGGCGTTGATGACCGCGGGCGGCGCGCCGATCGCCCCGGCTTCGCCGCAGCCCTTTACGCCGAGGGGATTGTGGGTACAGGGCGTGACCTCGGTGCCGATCTTGAACGAAGGTACATCGTCGGCACGGGGCAGACAGTAGTCGAGCATGGAGCCGGTCAGGAGCTGCCCGCTGTCTTTGTCGTAACGGCAACTCTCGGTCAAAGCCTGGCCGATGCCTTGCACCAGACCGCCGTGGACCTGGCCCTCCACGATCATCGGGTTGATGACATTGCCGAAGTCGTCCACGGCCGTAAAGCTCGCGATCCGCGTCACACCGGTGTCCGGATCGATTTCGACCTCGCAAACGTAGCTTCCCGCCGGGAAGGTAAAGTTGGTGGGATCGTAGAACGCCTGCTCGTTCAGCCCGGGCTCGAGCTTGTCCAGCGGATAGTTGTGCGGGACATAGGCGGTCAGCGATACCTGGGCAAAAGGCACCTGTTTGTCGGTCCCCGAAACTTTGAAAATGCCATCCTTGAACTCGACGTCGGCCTCCGCTGCTTCCATCAGGTGCGCAGCGATTTTCTTGCCTTTTTCCACGACCTTGTCCAGCGCCTTCACAATGGCGGTTCCGCCGACCGCTATTGAGCGCGAACCGTAAGTGCCCATGCCGAACAACACGCGTCCGGTGTCGCCGTGCACGATCTCCACATCTTCGATGGGTATGCCGAGCCGGCTCGCGACCACTTGCGAGAAAGTGGTCTCGTGCCCCTGTCCATGGCTGTGCGAGCCGGTGAACACCGAGACTTTGCCGGTCAGGTGCACGCGAACCTCTCCTGCCTCGAACAAACCGGCACGGGCGCCCAGCGCTCCGGCAACGTTGGACGGGGCGATGACGCAGGCCTCGATATAACAGGAATAGCCCAAGCCGCGCAGATTGCCGCGCTTTGCCGC
>JAYWDM010000604.1:0-3224 GCA_043779885.1 Betaproteobacteria bacterium
GTCGACGATCTCGGCGCGACGATCGCCGTGGCCCTCCTGAAGCTGGGACTGGCGACGAGCTTTGCCGAGCAGAAATACCCCGGATTCGCCCGTGACGTCGAAGAAAAACGCCAGCGCGTGCTGTCCGCATTGATGCCGCGGCACTGAAATGCAGGATTCAGAATCGTGGATTGAGGATTGAGTTAAGGCGGATGACCATGGCGCAATCGATTCTACGAAGCGCGTTTATCGGCTGCTCCGGCATCGCGCTGGCGACACTCGCGTCCGCGCAAGGCTATCCGAGCAAACCCGTGCGCATCGTTGCGCCGTTTGGCGCGGGCAGCACGATCGACATTATCGGCCGCATCATCGCGCCCAAACTGCATGAGGCGCTGGGCCAGCCGGTCATCGTCGAGAATCGCGCCGGCGCCGGCGGCGCAATCGGCATGGACGCCGTGGCGAAAGCCGCGCCGGACGGTCACACGCTGGTGATCGGCGCGTTGGGGCCGCTCGCGATGAATCCGATCCTCTATCCGAAAACGCCATTCGATCCGGTGAAGGATTTCGCGGCGATCAGCCTGCTCGCGACGGGCCCGGTCGTGATCGCGGTGCATCCGTCAATTCCGGCGCGCACGATCCAGGAACTGGTGGGTCTCGCAAAAAAGCGGCCGGGCGCGCTCAATTTCGGCTCCCCCGGCGTGGGCACCAGCCCGCATCTCACGGGAGAGCTTTTCAAGCTCATCACCGGGACCGACATCGTGCATGTGCCGTACAAGGGCAACGCCGAAGCGATCACCGACCTTATCGGCGGACAGGTGGGTATTGTTTTCACCGGCGTGCCGCCGGTCGTGCCGCTCGCCAAGGCGGGCAAGGTGCGCCTGCTCGCGACCACCGGCAAAGCACGCCTGGCCAACCTGCCCGACGTGCCGACGATCAGGGAAGCGGGAGTCACGGGCGCCGATGTGCTGATATGGTATGGCGTGGTGGCGCCGGCAGCCACGCCGAAAGACGTGGTCGCGCGATTGAACCGCGAAATCGTAAAAGTGATGAGCCTGCCCGACGTGCGCGACAAGTTTCTTCAGCAAAGCGTGGATCCCGCGTCGAGCAGCGCGGACGAATTCGCGCAGCTCATACGCGACGAAGTTGCGCGTTGGGGCAAGGTCATCCGCGCCGCCGGCATCAAGCTGGAGTAACATCGGCGTTCGCTGCACAACCCCGGGTCCCCCATATGACTTCTGCACATGGCCTCGTCACCGTCTGGCTGCACGTGCCGCCCGGGCGCGAGGAAGAATTCAACGCCTGGTACGATCTCGAACACGTCGACGACGTTATCGGCATCCCGGGCTTCACGTGCGCGCGGCGTTACGCCGCCGATGGACAGGTGCCGAAATATCTCGCGTGGTACGAGGCAGTCGATGAACACGTCGAACCCGGCCCCGGCTTCAGCCGGCTCGTCCGCCAGCCGACGCCCTGGTCGCTGCGCATCCGCGGTTTTTATGGCGAAAACCGCTCGCGCAACAACTATCGTATTGTGTCGAGCTTCGGCGCCGTACCGCAACCCGATGCGCCGTGGCTGTACACCGTGCAGGCCGATTGCGCCGACCCCGCGCAGGCAGCCGAGTTCGATGACTGGTACGACAACGAGCACCTGCCCGCGCTCGCGCAGGTGCCCGGCGTATTGCGCGCGCGCCGCTACGACGCAGTCTCGGGGTCGCCCAGATCACTATCCGCGTTCGAACTCGCCGGTCGTGAAGTGTTCGAAAGCCCGCCTTGGCTCGAGGCGCGCAAGACGCCGCGCACGGCAAGAATACGTACCCTGTTCACCAATGTGCGCCGCACGATGTATCGGCTGATACTGCCGACGCGGCTGCCGGGCGCGGCGCACGCGTCAACCGGGTAAATAAGCATGCTCAAGTTCCCTATCTACCTCGACAATTCCGCGACGACCCCGGTAGACCCGCGCGTCGTCGAAAAAATGCTGCCGTGGCTCACCAGTCAATTCGGCAATCCCGCCAGCAGTTCGCACCCGTTCGGCCAGGCGGCGCGCGCCGCGGTGGAAGCTGCGCGCGATCAGGTCGCCGCGCTGGTTAACGCGGATCCGCGCGAAATCGTGTGGACGTCCGGCGCGACCGAATCGAACAACCTCGCGATCAAGGGCGCCGCGCACGCCTGCCGCGGGAAGGGCGGGCACCTCGTCACGGTGCAAACGGAGCACAAGGCGGTTCTGGATACGATGCAGGAACTCGAGCGGCTGGGATACGCCGTTACTTTGCTCGCACCCGAGCCCAACGGTCTGCTCGACCTTGATAAGTTCAAGGCCGCCTTGCGCCCGGACACCGTCGTTGCGTCGGTCATGCTGGTCAACAATGAAATCGGCGTGATCCAGGACATTACCGCGCTCGGCGAAATTTGCCGCAGCCGCGGCGTGATTTTTCATGTCGATGCGGCGCAGGCAACCGGCAAGGTTGCGATCGACCTCAAGCGGCAGAAAGTCGATTTGATGTCGCTCACCGCGCACAAGACGTATGGGCCGAAGGGCATCGGCGCGTTGTACGTTTCACGCGACCGGCGCGTGCGCATAGAACCGCAGATGCATGGCGGCGGCCACGAGGGAGGTCTGCGGTCGGGCACGCTCGCGACCCACCAGATCGTCGGCATGGGTGAATGCATGCACCTCGCCGGCGCGGAGATGGCGACCGAGCTGCCGCGATTGCGCGCGCTGCGCGACAAGCTCCATCACGGGCTCGCCGCGCTTGACGAAGTGCAGGTCAACGGCGACATGCGCAGCCGTATCGTCAATAACCTCAATATCAGCCTGAAGCTGCCGAACTGCGACCAGATGATCGCGTCGCTCTCGGAGATCGCCGTATCGTCGACGTCCGCGTGCTCGTCGGGCGGCGGCAGCGCGTCGCACGTGTTGCAGGCGCTCGGCAATGACGCCGGCCTGGCGGGCAATGCGATCCGCCTCACCGTCGGGCGCTTCAATACCGAAGAGGAAATCGACTTCGCGCTGGATTACCTCACGCGCAAAATCACGGAGTGCCGGCAACTCATGCAAACACTCTTACCCACGGCGCACTCGCGCGCGTAGCGGGGGCGGACATAATCGTAGGGCGGAAAAGCGTAGCGCCTTCCGCCGTATGCCTGCGTCGAATCTGGACCTCATCCGGCTGGCTGGGGCGGTGGCGTTTCAGTTGAATCAAGCTATGGTGGTAACTATTCACGTCGCTAAAGGATCTGGGATT
>JAYWDM010000605.1:0-9190 GCA_043779885.1 Betaproteobacteria bacterium
CGCTGGCCGTCGTTGGCCGCGCGGCAGGATCATCTGCGTCGGGGACCGAGGTGATCTACGAGTTGCCTGCCCCGTGGTCGGGCATGGTAGCCGACTACGGCTTCGTGCAGCGGATCGCCACCCGCACTCCCGAATGCCACACCACCCGCGGCATCGGTGTCGGCGCGACCATCGCCGCCGGCAGCCAGCGGTGAAACGGCATCAGCGCCGCCTTGCCGATGCCGAACACATACAGTGCAAGCAGCACGCCCAGCGTGGCGTCGGTGGCCTTGCCGTGAAACAGGCCACCCCGCTCGAAATCGATGGTGCCGGTGAGCTGCCAGGTCCAGATAATCGCGACCAGCAGGAACACGACCGAAGTGCCGACCAGCACGCCGAGATAGAGCCGCCCGGCGCGCCGCGCTTCGTCGGTGCCGGCATGCGTCACCAGCGGATAAGTGATCAGCGTCAGTGCTTCGTAGAACACGAACAACGTCAGCAGATTGCCGGCAAAAGCAATGCCGATCGCGCTCGCCAGCGCGCCGGCGAAGCAAACGTAGAAGCGCGTCTGGTGTTGCTCGTCGTTGGCGCGCATGTAACCGATCGAATAGAGCGAATTGACGATCCACAATCCCGAGGCAATCAGCGCGAACAGCATGCCGAGCGGCTCGACCTCGAACTTGAGCGCGAGCCCCGGCATGATCTCAAATAGAGTTACGCCCGGCCTCGCGCCCGTGAGCACCAGCGGCAGCAACGACACCACGAGCAGGAACAACACGCCCGCTGTCACCAGTGTGACGGTTTCGCGCAGGTTGGGCACGCGATGCGCCGCCGCGATCAACGCCGCACCGGCGACCGGCACGGCGAGTGCGAACAGAATCGTGATTGCCGGCGTCATCGCACGCCCTGCAAGAGCGTCGCCGCGGCCTGCGCCGCACTGCCGACGGTGAGCGTCGTGTCAAGGCCGAAATAAATGCACGCCGCTATCATCAACCACGCCGGAATCAGCATTTCGAGCGGCGCCTCGCGCAGTTTCAAGACTTTCGCAGTTGGCGGCTGGAAATACGCAGCTTCAACGAAGCGCCAGACATAGGCAACCGCCAGCAGCGAACTCAAAACGATGGCGAATGCAATCCACCAGGCGCCGCTCTCGAGCGCGGCCAGTATCAGGTACCACTTGCTGACGAAGCCCGCGGTCGCCGGCACGCCGATCAGGCTCAGGCCGCCCAGCACGATGCCGAACGAAGTGAACGGCATGACGCGCGCAATGCCGCCGATGTGCTCGAACCGGGTGCCGCCCAGCCGCAACGCGATGCCCCCCAGCAGCATGAACAAGGCGCACTTCGTCAGCGCGTGATTGAACAGATGCACGATGCCGGCCGTAAGCCCCGTCATGGAGTCGAAACTCAGGCCGAGTGTGATGTAACCGATCTGCGCGACGCTCGAGTAGGCGAACATGCGCTTGAGATCCTGCTGGAAGATGGCGACGGTGGAAGCGACGAACATCGCCGCCAGCGACAGCACCAGCAGCACCTTGCCCATCGGCAATGCGGAAAATACGACGGTCGCGCCGAACACCGAATAATAGAAACGCAGCAGCACGTAGACCGACACCTTGGTCGCGGTCGCCGCGAGAAACGCGGTCACCGCGGAGGGCGCATAGGCGTAGGCGTTGGGCAGCCACAGGTGCAGCGGGAACAGCGCGAGCTTCAGGCAGATGCCGACGGTGATGAATGCCAGCGCCGCGAGCACCGGTCTGACTTCGGCTACGGCGGACAAGCGGTGCGCCATGTCGGCCATATTGAGCGTGCCCGTCATCAGGTACAGCAGCCCGACGCCGATGATGTAAAAGGTGGCACCTATGGTGCCCATGACGAGGTACTGGTAGCCGGCCATCAGCGCCCGCCGGTCGCGGCCGAGCGCGATCAGCAAATAAGACGACAGCGAGGCAATCTCCAGAAACACGAACAGATTGAAGGCGTCCCCGGTGGCAGCGATGCCGAGCAATCCTGCCAGGCACAGCGAGAACAGCGCGTAAAACAGGTAATGCTGTTCGCGCGGCAGTTCGGCCGCCACGCTGACGCGACTGTAAATTACCACCACCGCGGCGATCAGCGATACCAGCACGAGCAGAAAAGCATTGACGCGATCGATGCGGTATTCGATGCCCCACGGCGGCGGCCAGTTGCCGATCGCGTAGGAGATCACGCCGCCGTCGGCGACCTGCGCGAGCAACGCGCATGAAATCAGGAGCCCGGCCCAGCTTACGATTACGGCGAGCAGCCAGGCGATGGCGCCGCGCCGCGCCAGCACCATGACGGGCGCGGCGATCAGCGGCAGTATGACCTGCAGAACCGGAAGATGCAGGGCGATCACGACGGATCGCTGGTCATGTCAGTGGAATCCGCCGCATCCTGCGCGAGGATTTCGTCTTCCTCGATGCTGCCGTAGGCCTCGCGGATGCGCACCACCAGTGCCAGACCCAGCGCCAGCGTCGCCACGCCGACCACGATGGCGGTCAGGATCAGCACGTGCGGCAGCGGATTCGAATACACCTGAAACTCCGGCGCGACGATCGGCGCGGTGCCGCCGATCAGTTTGCCGGGCGCGATATAAAGCAGGTACACCGACGTCTGGAAAATACCCAGCCCGATCAGTTTTTTGATCAGGTTGCCGCGCGCGATCACGATGTAGAGTCCCGCGATCGAGATGAAGATCGTGATCCAGTAGCTGAAATGAGGGGCAATATTCACGCGTCGTCTTCGGTATCCAGCCCGCGATCGGCGAACATGTAAAATATTTTCAGCATGACGCCCGCCACCGTGATCAGCACGCCGATTTCGACCCAGAAGATGCCGCGTTCCTGTCCATGCACCGGATTGCGGTCGAGCACGAAATAATCAAGGTAGTTGCCGCCGAGCAAGAGACCCGCCACGCCGACGCCGGCATAGATCAGCACGCCGGCCGCGAGCATGCTTTCAACCAGCCGGTCAGGCACGACCGCACGCGCCGCCGGCAGACCGAATATGATCGCGTAAAAAATGATGGCCGCGGCGGCGATCACACCGGCCTGAAAGCCGCCACCCGGACCGAAATCGCCATGAAACTGCACATAAAGCGCGAACAGCAGCATGAACGGGATCATCAGCTTGGCGATGAGGCGCAATACCAGATAATCCTTCACGCCCGCTCCTTTTTGCCGCGCCTGCGCACGCGCCGCAGCAACGCAATGACGCCGATACCGGCCGTAAACACCACCGTGGTTTCGCCCAGCGTATCGTAGCCGCGGTAGCTCGCGAGTACCGCGGTCACGATATTGGGCACACCCGTTTCACGCGGGCCGTCGTTAATGTAGCGCGGCACCACGTGCTGGTGTATCGGCGCGGCGGGATCCGAGAATGCCGGCAGGCCGAGCGTGCCGTAGACCAGTGCGGCGCCGGTGGCCACCGCCACCAGCAGCGGCAGGAACGGTTTGTACAGCGGCTTGGTCTCCACGCCTTTGCTCAGGTGCAGGGCGCTTAGCAGCAACACGGTGGAAATGCCCGCGCCCACCGACGCTTCCGTCATCGCGACGTCGACTGCGTCGAGCGCCACCAGGACGGTGGCCATCAGGAAACTGTAGATTCCTCCCAGGATGACGACTGCAAACAGGTTGCGCTGCACGGTGATCACCAGCGTGACGGCGGCCATCATGACCAGCAACACGACGATGATTACGGTTTCGATGCTGCGTCCCCGTCCGCCGCCAGCACCGGCTTGACGCCGCGCACGAAGGCGGCTTTCGCCAGCGCGTGCGTCGCCGTGGGGCTCGTGAAAAAAATCAGCAATCCGATCATCAGGAGCTTGACGGCAATGAGCGTTAGTCCCGCCTGCAACGCGAGTCCAAGCAGAATAAAGCCGGCGCCGAGCGTATCCGTGACGCTCGCGGCATGCATCCGCGTATAAAAGTCCGGCATGCGCACGAGGCCCAGCGTGCCCACCACGCAAAAAAATCCGCCGGCGGCGAGGCAAATCCAGCTCATGAAAAACAGCAGGCTGTTCATTGTTTCTCACTGTCGTCGCCGGGGCCCGGGTCGCCCAGGTTGCCGAACTCGAAATATTTGAGCACGGCAATGGTGCCGATGACGTTGAGCAGACCGTAGACGATCGCCAAATCGAGAAATTCCGGGCGGCCCGTCAGGAAACCGAACACCGCCAGCAGCAGCAGCGCAAGGGTGCCCACCGTGTTGGCGGCCTGCGCGCGGTCGAACACGGTCGGCCCGAGAAACGCGCGCGCAAGCGCGAGCGCAAGCGCGACGAGGAGCGCCGCGGCGACTGCCGCGAACATCAGTTGCCGCCTTCGAAACGGGTCACGCGCCGGTCCATGTCGCCTGCCTGCAAACCGGCCGCGCCCTCGCGCGTCAGCGCATGCACCAGGATCTCGCCGGGTCCGACGTCCACCGAAATGGTACCCGGCGTCAGCGTGATCGAATTCGCAAAAGTCACCACGCCGACCGACGTTTTCTGCGAGGCTTTGGTGCGAATCAACGTGGGGCTGATCGGCAGGCGCGGATGCAGGATGATGCGGGTAACATCCCACGCGCTTTTCGCGATCTCGGCGAGCAGCCACGGCCAGTAGGTCAATGCGCTCCTGCCGAGCCGGATCGGATGCGCTTCGTGATCGACCGCGTACATGCGGCGCGCGAGCGCCACGACACTCAGCGCAGACAGCGCCCCCGCAGTCATCAAAAACGGCTCGAAATAGCCTGACAGCAGCAGCCAGAAGCCGAACAGCACCAGAACCGCGCTAAATGCCTGCAATTAAATCCTCCGGGACGGCGCCCGCGCTGTTTTTCCGCAGCTTGGTCGAGACGCAGCGCAGCGCATGTCAAACCAGTTGTCCCCCGGATTCTACGAACTACTCGCGATTGAGACAAGCCTCAGCCTGTGGTCAGGCCGGATTTTTCTTCACCTGACCCAGCAACGGTCCGAGCAGGTCGATCGGCACCGGGAACACGATGGTGGAAGACTTGTCGCCGGCAATGCTGCCGAGCGTTTGCAGATAACGCAACTGCATGGCCTCCGGCTGCTGCGCCAGCATTTGCGCCGCCTGCAGCAGCTTCTCCGACGCCTGCAACTCGCCTTCTGCATGGATCACTTTCGCGCGCCGCGTGCGTTCCGCTTCCGCCTGCTGCGCGATGGCGCGCACCATCGACGGGTCGATGTCCACGTGCTTGATCTCGACGGTGGCCACCTTGATGCCCCAGGCATCCGTCTGGATATCGAGAATTTTCTGGATGTCGAGGTTGAGCTTGTCGCGTTCCGCCAGCATTTCGTCGAGCTCGTGCTTGCCCAGCACCGCGCGCAGCGTGGTCTGTGCGAGCTGGCTGGTGGCCTCCAGGAAATTCTCGACCTGGATGATGGCTTTTTCGGGGTCCATCACGCGGAAGTAAAGCACCGCGTTGACCTTGACCGACACGTTGTCGCGCGAAATCACGTCCTGGCTCGGCACGTCCATCACGACCGTGCGCAGATCCACGCGTACCATCTGCTGAATCGCCGGAATGATGAGGATCAGCCCCGGCCCCTTGACCTTCCAGAAGCGCCCGAGCATGAACACGACGCCGCGCTCGTACTCGCGCAGCACGCGTACCGCGGAAATCGCGATGACCGCGACCACTATCACTACGCCGCCCAAGCTGTAATCCCATATCATGATGCGCCTCCTTCAATCGTTCTTGTTTGTGGTTCCACGCTCAGGATGAGCCCGTCAATCCGGTTGACGCGTACCAGCTGGCCGCGCGCGAGTGGCGTGCGGCTGACGACCCGCCACGTCTCGCCATGCACGCGCGCCCAGCCCTCGGTCTCGAGATCGTCGAGTATTTCGCCGGCAGCACCGAGCATCTCCTCGCGACCGCTCACCACGGGGCGTTTGCGGGCTCGCAGGGCCAGCGTAACCGTGGCAAACACGATGCCGGCGCTGGCGAGCGCGAACGTGGCAATGAAAGGAATCGGCAGCCTGTAATTGCCGGCAGTGTCCGGATCGAACAGTATCACCGCGCCGATGATCAGCGCGAGCGCGCCGCCGATGCCGAGCGCGCCGAAACTCGGCACGAACGCCTCGGCAACGACAAACGCGAGTCCGAGCAGGATCAGCGCGAGCCCCGCGTAATTGACGGGCAGCAACTGGAGCGCGTACAGCGCTATCAGCAAACTGATGCCGCCGATCACGCCCGGCGCGACAAATCCCGGATTTGCGAATTCGAAGAACAGCCCGTACACGCCGATCATCATCAGAATCAGGGCAACGCTCGGATCGGTGATCACCGCCAAAAGTTCGTTGCGCCAGTCCGGCGCGAGCGCGATGGTTTCCGCGCCCGCCGTTTCCAGCGTGCGCTCGACGCCCTGTACCGTCACTTTTCTGCCGTTCAATTGCTTGAGCAGATCAGGCACGTCCTGCGCGATGACGTCGATCACCTTGAGTTTCTTCGCCTCGGCGGCCGACAGGCTGACTGCCTCGCGCACCGCCCGCTCGGCCCATTCGGCGTTGCGCCCGCGCAGTTGCGCAAGCCCGCGAATGTACGCGGCGGCGTCATGCACCTGCTTGCGCGTCATCGCATCACCACCCGGAAGCACCTCTTGGTCCGCGTCCCTGGCGGGCGCCGATTTTGCGGCTTTGCCGTCCGGCGCGGATTTGTCTTTGGGTTCCGGTTCGCGCCCGGAGCCGATGCCGATCTGCACCGGCGTGGCGGCGCCCAGATTGGTCGCGGGCGCCATGGCGGCGATATGGCTCGCGTAAAGAATGTAGGTGCCGGCGCTGGCCGCGCGCGCGCCACCCGGCGCGACGAACGTCGCCACCGGCATTGGCGCCGCCAGTATCTCCTTGATGATGCTGCGCATGGCCTTATCAAGGCCGCCGGGCGTGTCCATGCGCAATATCACCAGACCCGCGTTCTGGTCCGCCGCCTTGCGGATGCCGCGCACGACGTAATCCGCGGTAGCGGGGCTCACCGCCCCTTCCAGCGTCAGGACGACCACCGGCGCGGGCGACGCGACTGCGATGTTCAGCCCCAGCGTCAATGCCAACAGCATGGCCGCGACGCAGGCGCAGATAGCGGCTGGCAACTTCCCCAGCCGGTTAGCCATTGTGAGCAAGCGACGAGACACCATATAGGGTTAGACAACTTAATGCGGCGTCGGTTGCACCTGCGTGCGGATAGTCACCGGCGTGGTTGTGCGCGCTGGCCTTGGACCGTGCCGCCGGGTGCGACGCGGCGGCGTAGGGATTTTTGGCTCAGATTGCGCCGGGGTCGCCGACCAGCACGATATGCACACGGTACGGTCCGTGCGCGCCAAGCACGAGAGTCTGCTCGATGTCGGCGGTGCGCGACGGCCCGGAGATGAAGTTCACCGCGCGTGGCAGCACCACGTGTTCGCTGCGCAGCAACGCCCACGCGTCTTCCATGCCGCGCACGATGCGGCCGGCGCGCACCACCGCGATATGCGTTTCGGGCAGGAGGCTCGTCGTCGCCGGCGTGCGCGGCCCCGACAGGGTCATCAGCGTGCCGGTCTCGGCGATCGCGCAGAACGCGCCTGTAATGCCAACCAGGTCGGAACCCACCGCCGGGCGCGACTCGATGTTGATACCGGCGGCCTGCCATTCGAGTTCGAACAGTTCCGGCCAGCACACCGCGCTCCGCGGCAATTGGTTCTGCTCCAGGTAGCGCGCAATCGCGCGCGGCACGTCCGCCATCGCGCCGATCTGATCGACAGTGGTCGATAATTTCACCGCACATCCCGTGAATCCCGCGACCGGATCCACGGCGGATTGCGGCCGCGGACCCGGCGGATGCGCGGCGATGTGCGCCGCCACCAGCGCGCGCTCCGTTTCATCCGGCGCCCCGCTTCTGCCTTGCGCCGCGCGGATGCGGGCGATGATGTTTTCTCGTGCGCTCACAAATTAGTGTCCTGCGTCTGAATTCAGCAAACCGTAGCCCGGAAGGAGCGCAGCGCATTCCGGGGACGCTCGCGAATTGCAGATAACCGATGTCCCCGGATTCCATTTCATTGCATCCGGGCTACGCGTGCTGAATCCTGAATCCCGCATCACGCGCTCAGCCGAGCGTCGGCATGTTGAATCCCTGCGGCAGCGCATTCGCGTCCGGCCAGCGCGAAGTGACCACCTTGCCGCGCGTGTAAAAACGCACGCCCTCCATGCCGTGGACATGCTGATCGCCGAACAGCGAACCGCGCCAGCCGCCGAACGAGAAGAACGCCACCGGCACCGGGATCGGCACGTTGATGCCGACCATGCCGACTTCGATCTCGCGCTCGAACTTGCGCGCAGCACCTCCCGAACGCGTGAACACCGCGGTGCCATTGGCATAGGGATTCGCGTTGATGATGTGGATGGCTTCATCGAGCGATTTCACGCGCAGCACGATCAATACCGGGCCGAAAATTTCGTCCTTGTATATCGTCATCCCCGGCGTGACGTGATCGAACAGCGACGCCCCCAGAAAAAATCCGTCCGCCGCGCCCTTGAAACTGCGTCCATCGAGCACCAGTTTCGCGCCTTCCGCAACACCCTTGTCGACGTAGCCGGCAACCTTGTCGCGGTGCACGCGCGTAACCAGCGGCCCCATGTCCATCTCCTTGCCGTCAACCCTGCTGTCGCCGGCGCCGATACGCAGTTTGGCCGCTTTGTCCTTCAGCTTCGCGACCAGCGGATCGGCCGCCTCGCCCACCGCCACCACCGCCGAGATCGCCATGCAGCGCTCGCCCGCCGAACCGTAGGCGGCGCCGATCAGCGCATCGGCGGCGAATTCGAGATCGGCATCGGGCAGGACGACCGCATGGTTTTTGGCGCCCCCGAGCGCCTGCACGCGCTTGCCGTTTTTCGCCGCGGTCTCGTAGATATATTTCGCAATCGGCGTCGAGCCGACGAACGAGATCGCCCTGATGTCGGGATGATTCAGGAGCGCGTCAACCGCATCCTTGTCGCCGTGCACGACGTTAAAGACGCCGTCGGGCAGGCCTGCCTGCTTCAGAAGTTCAGCCATCAGCATGGACGCCGACGGCACCTTCTCGGACGGCTTGAGCACGAACGTGTTGCCGCACGCGAGCGCCACCGGAAACATCCACAGCGGCACCATCACCGGAAAATTAAACGGCGTGATGCCCGCGCACACGCCGAGCGGCTGGCGCAGTGAATGACAGTCAACACCGGTGC
>JAYWDM010000606.1:0-9189 GCA_043779885.1 Betaproteobacteria bacterium
TCAGGGAATCTCGATCTCCAGCAAGGGCCCGTACTGCTGGCAGCCGAGCATGTCCCAGTCGCCGGGGCTGCCGCTCGGCCGCAGGCGGTAAATCGTGAACTTGATCGCGTTGGCGACGTCGAACTCGACGAAATCTGAAATCCGTTCCTGCGTTATGCCCATGAAACGCGCTATCGAATCGCGCGACAGCTTGCCGCTCTTGCGCGCGCGGTCGTAGTCCTCGCTGTTGCGGAAAATGATGTCGAACGTAATCTGGTTGACGCCCGCGTTCTTGCTGCGGACGGTCGTTGCAAGTTCGCCGAGCTTGATGGCGGCCATGGTCTTTGCTCCTAAATACCGGCTTCGGTGAGGTGGGTTGGAAAGAGTTCCATCGCATCGTCGATGGGCACCGTGTGGTTGACGTTCCACATATACCCCGGCGACGAGCGCATGGTCTGCTTGGTGGTGGCGGCGGTGCCGGCGGTGCCCTTGACGCCGGGAATGCGCGCGAAGAAGAACATGCGCACCGCGAAGTCGGTGATTTTCTCGGCGAGTTCGATGGTCGGCGCCAGGCCTTCGACGACGACGCCTACTTCGTGCGGCTGCGCGTCCTTGAGGGGCTCGAGTTCCTTCAAAACCCCGTTCTTGCCGAAGACATGGAAGTAGAGCTCGTATTTCTCCTTGCCGAAGCGCTTGGCGACGCTCGACCTGCACCATTCGATCGCCTGGTCGATATTGCGCACGATGTGCGGATCGCGAATGCCGGCGATGCCCATGCAGCGCTCGCCGATTTTTTTGGCGCCCTCGATTTTGACCAATAGCTGACCGGCCGGCTCCCAGCGCGCGCCCGAGATGCGGCAGGTGCGCTCGTCGAACTGTTCGTAGCGGCACTCGCGCATGTCCAGAAGGCCGCCGAGCGTGTGCTCGAAATAGGGGTTCTCGCGCTCGTACATCGAATGCCCGGCCGCGGATGCGATCGTGCAGCGCTGGTCGGGATGATAAGGCGTGATCCTGATGTCGTCCTGCGAGATGGTGCCGATCACGGTTTCCTTGCCCATGAACGGTTCGGCGACGAGCGACGCGCATTCGATCATCTTGCCCATGTGATACGCGAGCGGTTCGGGGAACCCGGCGCGGATGCACGGCGCGGCGGTGAAGTTGATGTCGCCGCAGCGGCCGGCGATGATGACGTCCGCGCCCATGTCGAGGAGCTTGATGAACGGATGCACGCCGCTCACCGCGACGATGCGCGTCGACTGGTCGATTTCCGCCGCGGTCAGATCGGGAAAGCCGCCAAGGCCCGCGAGCCGCTTGCCGGCTTCAAGCTTGCCTTTCAGGAAGTCTTTCGATACTTCCGAATAGAAATAGCCCAGCTTGAATTTCGGGATGCGATGTTCCGCGGCAAGCTCGCGGATCATGCTCACGAAGTGATCGACCCCGAAGTTGCTGCCGGAGTCGCCTGCGGAGCCGATGATCAGCGGAATGCCTTTCTTGCGCGTCGCGGTCAGGAAGAGCTCCAGTTCGTCGCGCGCGAAATGTCCAAGCGTCATATTGGCGCCCAGATAAACCGGGCCGGGATCCGAGCTGCCGCCGTCGGCGACGACGTAGTCGGGGTTGGTTTCCATGCCGCGGTGAAAGCTCTCCGGGTTGGACGGCGCCGTGCCGAGATGGCCGGTGGAAATCAGGATGCGCAGGTTCTTCTTGGGTGTCATCAGGGGCTCTCGGGGGATTGCGCCAAGTGGTGCAAAGGCGGATTACTCGTCGGCTGGGGTCTCGAACCATGTAAGTTACCGGGTGCAAAATCATTGGTCAAATCTGGCGGAAGTACCGCGTGGACCGATGAGGCTGCACGGATGCATCCAGCCCTGCTTGCGGGGAGGGCCCGTGAATTTCATTGCGCGCGGCGCATAGGCAGCGCATGGTTTGCGCATGGACGAAAGTTCGCAAAACGCGCTACTCTGCGCTCTTTTCCGTGAGGAGAAAACGCCATGCGACTTTTCCTGTCCTGGTTCGCGCTTTGCGCTGGCGTTCTCCAGGGGGTGGCGCCGACTGCGCTGGCGCAGGACGCGCCGCCGAAGCTCATCCGGATAGTCGTGCCGTTTTCCGCGGGTGCGAGCAATGACGCGATCGCCCGCGCGCTGGCGGGGCCGCTCGCGGCGCGCCTCGGTTCTTCGGTCATCGTGGAGAACAAGCCCGGCGCCGCGGGCGTGGTGGGCGCGGATGCCGTGGCTAAATCGCCGCGCGACGGGTCGGTCCTGCTGCTCACGTCCGCGACGTTTCTGACGACTGCCGCGACGCACGCGCGGCTGCCTTACGACGTGCTTACCTCCTTCGCGCCGGTCGCCACGGTGGGACAGAACCCCTCGGTGCTTGCCGTTTCGTCGGCGTCGCCGTTCAGGTCGGCGGCCGAACTGTTTGCCGCCGCGCGCGCCAAACCGGGCGATATCACCTACGGTTCGGCCGGCGTCGGGTCCATCGGCCACATGGTGACCGAACGAATGTGCGAGGCCGCCGGCATCCAGATGCGGCACGTGCCGTACAAGGGTGCCGCACTGGCCGCCATCGATCTTGCGGGCGGCCAGATCCAGGTCATGATATCGAGCTACGGCTCGTTGGCGCCTTTTTTGAAATCCGGCAAGGTGCGCCTGCTCGCGGTCACGTCGCGGCAGCCGCATCCATCGTTCCCTGATGTGCCGCCGCTCAGCGCCACTCTGCCTGGATTTTTCAGCGAGACCTGGGTCGCCGTCTTTGCGCCGGCCGGCACGTCTCAACGCATCGTCGAGCGCCTGAACCGGGAGATCACCGAAATCGCGGCCTCCCCCGAGTTGAAGGCGTTATTCGATCCTGACGGTATGTTGCCGCTGGCGATGGCTCCGGCGGCGATTGCCGCCCGGATGCAGCAGGAACTCGCCTTGTGGAAGCAGATTGCCGTCACGCACAAAATCGTGGCGGAGTAATTGTATCCACGCGAAAGATCGTCGCGAAGTGATGGCCTTATTCGGTCACGATTTTGCGCTGGGCCGCGATGGTTTTCCATTGCGCCAGTTCGTCCTTCAGCCGCGCCGCAAGAGCCGCGGGGGCGATGGCGACGGGTAAAGCGCCGTCCGGCTCAAGAAATACTTTCAGCTCCGGCGACGCGGCGATTTCCCTGATTTCGCGATTGAGGCGTTCGACGACCGGCGCGGGCGTTCCGGCGGGAGCGAATACGCAGATCCAGATCTCCATCGAATAGCCCGGCACGGTCGCGGAGAGCGGCGGCAGGTCGGGGAACACCGGGCTTGCATTTTTTGACGTCACCGCAAGCGCTCTTACCCGGCGGGTGTTCAATTGGGGCAGCAGCGAGCTGTAGTTCGAGATCATGGCGTAGATCTGGCCGCCGGCGAGATCGACGATGGCGTTGGCGGCGCCTTTATAGGCGACGTGCGTCATTTGCGCCCTGGCTGCGGCATTGAGCAACTCGGTCGCGAGGTGGCCGATAGATCCAATGCCGGCCGAGCCGTACGTAATCTCGCCCGGTTTGGCGCGCGCGGCAGCGAAATATTCGGCCGGCGTTTTTACCGGAAACGCGGATGAAACCGCGAGCAGCATGGGGCCTTCGCCGACCATGGCCACCGGGGAGAAATCCGCCAGCGCATCGTAGGGCAGCCGGGCCTGCGTTGCGGCAACCGTCAGGAAAGTGGACGAAGTCAGGAGCAGCACGGAGGCGTCGCGCGGCGCCTTGGCGACGAAATCATTGCCGATGACGCCGGACGCGCCGGCTTTGTTGTCGACGATGACATTGGTCTCAAGCCGCTTCGCGAGCGGGCCCGCGATTGCGCGGGCGACCACGTCATTGCTGCCGCCCGGTCCGAACGGCACGACGATTCTGATCAGATTCGGCAACTTCGCGTCCGCCGCCGCGGCGGGGTTCGCGGCGACGAGGGCGCCGGCCAATACGCAGATCGCGGGTATCAGGATGGGAATGGGAGTCTCCTCAAAACTGGTGTTGAGCCGGACAGTGAAATAATACATCATCGCCAGTCAGGAGATCCCATGCAATCGCTCAGAATCATCAGCCCTAACGGGCATCTCGGATTTGCTCCGATACGCACGGCGAGCTTTGAACTCGGCGTGGCGGCGGGGCCGCATTACATTGCCGCCGACTCCGGCAGCGACGACGTCGGTCCGGTGCCGCTGGGTGCGGACATCTGCACCAGCCCGGAGGCCTGGCAGCGCCACGATCTGGAGCACATGCTGCTCGCGTCGCGCAGGCTTGACGTGCCGATGATCATAGGCTCGTCGGGCGACACCGGCAGCAACAGCCGTGTTGATCTCTTCGTGCGCATCATCAGGGAACTCGCCGCCAAACACGGGCTGAAGAAATTTCGCCTGGGCTGGTTCTACTCTGAAGTCGACCGCGAATATCTGCGCGCGAAGATGCGGTCGGGTGACAAGGTGACGGGGCTCGACGGGCGTGCCGATTTGACGGAGGGTGAACTCGACGCAACCACACGCATTGTCGCGATGGCGGGCGTGCACCCATTCATCGATCTCCTGCAACAGGGCGCCGACGTGATCATCGGCGGACGCAGTTCCGACGCGGCAGTGTTCGCCGCGCCCGCGATACACCACGGCTTTCCGCAGGATCTCGCGTACTACCTGGGTAAGGTGCTCGAGTGCGCGTCGTTCTGCGCCGAGCCCTATGGCGGCAAGGAAACGGTGCTGGGCGAGATCACGCAGGAAGACGTCAAGGTCACGGCGATGTATCCGGAGCAGCGCTGCACGGTGGCGTCGGTGGCGGGACATGCGATGTACGAGCGCTCCAACCCCTATCAGGAGTTCGTCGCCGGCGGCATGCTCGACATGACGCACTGCCGCTACGAGCAGTTCGACGACCGGACCACGCGCATCACCGGGCCGCGCTTCGTGCCGATCGAGGTGATGCGCGTCAAGCTCGAAGGCTCGGGCAAGGTCGGCGAACGTTACGTCGGCCTGTGCGGCATACGCGACCCATACACCATCGCCAACGTCGATCGCGTGATCGCGTGGGCAAAAGACAAGGTGCGCGAGCGTTTCGGCGAAACCGGCTACGAACTGCACTACAACGTGTACGGCCGCGATGGCATCATGGGCGAACTCGAACCGCTGCGCGACAAGCCGGGACACGAACTGTGCATACTGGTGCAGGGCGTGGCGCCGACGCACGAAATGGCGGAAGAGGTGGCGATGATCGGATTGCGGCAGATGTTTTATGCGCGTCTCCCCGACGTCAAGGGTACCGCAGGCTCGGTCGCGTTTCCGCTCGACGAAGTGCTGCGCGCAAGTCCCGCTTATCGCTGGACGCTCAACCACACGGTCGCCGTAAAGCACGGCATGGAATTGTTCAAAACGCACCTGATCGAAGCCGGAATGTAACAGCGCATATCAGAATGACCATAAGCACTGTCATCGCGAGGAGCGGATTTATTGTCATTGCGAGGAGGCGCAGCCGACGCGGCAATCTCAACAACGCAATCTTCTATTAACAACACCGGGATTGCCGCGGCCCTGCGGGCCTCGCAATGACCCGGATCATTTTGAAACGCACTTCAGGGAAGGAATTCGCGCATGACCGCCACCAAGCTCAGCGAACTCGCGAAGACTATCCGCAGCAAAAACGCGGGGGTCGACAAGATCACGTTCGACATCATCTTCCGCGACCGCGCGAACTACGAACGCGTGAAGCGCGCCCGCGTGCTGACGCGCGAGTCCATGGCCAAGCTCTATCGCATACCGGCGGAGCGCATTTCGGATTTTGTCGAATACGACCCGGGCTTCGCCATCAAGTTTACGATCTATCGGCTGCATCCCAGCGGCAGCGCGGGCGACGGCGACATCTTCGGTGCGCAGCAATATGCGCCGCTGCTTGAGCTTGAAGTGCCGGCGGTGTGACCGTACGCGCCGGCCGGAGGCCTTTGCGTTACGTGATCAGGATTACCCGGTAATCGTTGACGTTGGTGCGGGTGGGGCCGGTGACAACCAGATCGCCGAGAGCGGAGAAAAAGCTGTAGCCGTCGTTGTTTTCCAGCAGCTTGCCGGCATGCAGTCCAAGTTTCCCGGCGCGCGCGATGGAGTCGGGCGCGGCAATCGCGCCGGCATTGTCTTCGGTACCGTCGATGCCATCGGTATCGCAGGCCAGCGCGTGCATGCCGTGCGCGCCCTGCAGATCGTTGACCAGCGAGAGGAGAAATTCCGCGCAACGCCCGCCACGCCCGTTGCCGCGCACGGTGACCGTGCATTCGCCGCCTGATATCAGCGCCACCGGCCGCTGCCACGGCCGGCCGTGCGCGGCAACTTCGCGCGCGAGCGCGGCATAAACTTTGGCGACTTCGCGTGCTTCGCCGGTCACGCTGTCGCCGAGGACCGCCGCGCGCACGCCGTTGGCTTCAAAAAATTCCGCCGCTGCCGCAAGCGACTGGTGCGCGGTCGCGATCACGCGGTTTTCGGTCCTGGCAAAGAGCTGGTCGCCGGGCTTGGGTGTTTCCGCGAGTTCGCCGCGGATGCCGCGCTCGAGGGTTGCCTGCACCGCCTGCGGCACCTTGCATCCGTAGCGGATGAGAATGTCCAGTGCGTCCTGATAGGTCGTCGGATCGGGCGCGCAGGGGCCCGAAGCAATATGCGTCGGATCGTCGCCGGTCACGTCCGAGATGACCAGCGCGAGAATTCTCGCTTTACACGCGAGAGCGAGGCGGCCGCCCTGAATCAGCGACAGGTGTTTGCGCACCGTATTGATTTCCTGGATGATCGCGCCGCAACGCAACAGTTCCTGCGTGACCGCCTTGATGTCCGCCATTGCAAGCGTCCCGGCCGGCAGACTCAGAAGCGCGGAGCCGCCTCCCGACACGAGCACCAGCAGCAAATCGTCTTTCGACAGCCGTTTCGCGGCTTCGAGTATGCGTCTCGCCGCGGCTTCGCCCGCCTCGTCGGGCACCGGGTGGCCGGCTTCGATCACGGTGATGCGGTTGGTGAGCAGTCCGTGCGCGTATCGCGTAATGACGGTGCCCTCCAGCGGCGCGTCAGCCGGCCAGTGCTGTTCGACCGCCAACGCCATCGACGCGGCGGCCTTGCCCGCGCCGACGACGAGCGTGCGGGCCGCGGGCGGCGCCGGCAGGTGCCGCGGCACGATCTGCAGCGGATCGGCGGCGGCGACCGCGGCCTTGAAGCTCCCGAGCAATAACTCCCGCGGTGACAACATTATTCCTCTATAGCAGGTTAGCCGCAGATAAACGCAGATGAACGCAGATAAAAACGAAAGACGCCAACGCTACACCGTTGCAACGAGGCCTTTGCTTCTGGGTTGCATCGGGGTTCATCTGCGTTTATCTGCGTTTATCTGCGTTTATCTGCGGCTTCGTCGTGGTTGCTTTTTCTAATTGAGCACGTGCTTGAGATATTGCCCCGTGTAGCTCGCAGCGTTCTTTGCCACGTGTTCCGGGGGGCCTTCGGCAATCACGCGCCCGCCACCGTCGCCGCCTTCGGGACCGAGATCGATGATCCAGTCGGCGGTCTTGATGACGTCCAGGTTGTGTTCAATGACCACCACGGTATTGCCGTGATCGCGCAGCCGGTGCAATACGCGCAGCAAGAGGTCGATATCGTGGAAGTGCAGTCCCGTCGTCGGTTCGTCGAGTATGTAGAGGGTGCGGCCGGTGTCGCGCTTCGAGAGTTCGAGCGACAGCTTCACGCGCTGCGCTTCGCCGCCCGAGAGCGTCGTCGCGCTCTGGCCGAGCGTGATATACCCCAGCCCCACGTCGAGCAGCGTGTGCAGTTTGCGCGCGGCGACCGGTACCGCTCCGAAAAATTCCGCCGCCTGCTCGACCGTCATCGCCAGCACCTGCGTGATGCTCCTGCCCTTGTACTGGACTTCGAGCGTCTCGCGGTTGTAGCGCTGGCCGTGGCATACGTCGCACGGCACGTAGATATCCGGCAGGAAGTGCATCTCGACTTTGAGGACGCCGTCGCCCTGGCACGCTTCGCAGCGCCCGCCTTTTACATTGAACGAAAAGCGCCCCGGCCCGTAGCCGCGCTCGCGCGCCATCGGCACGCCGGCAAAGAGGTCGCGGATGGGCGTGAAGAGTCCGGTATAAGTCGCCGGGTTGGAACGCGGCGTGCGCCCGATCGGGCTTTGATCGACATTGACCACTTTGTCGAAGTGTTCGAGTCCCGCAATCGCCGTGTGCGCCGTCGGCTCCGCCGTGCTGCCGTACAGGTGCCGCGCGGTGGCGTTGTACAGCGTGTCGTTGATCAGCGTCGATTTGCCCGAGCCGGAGACGCCCGTGATGCACACGAACAAACCCACCGGAATACCGGCGGTGATGTCTTTGAGATTGTTGCCGCGCGCACCCGTGATCGCGAGCATGCGTTTGGGGTCCGGCTGGTGACGCAGGCCAGGTACTTCGATGCGCCGGCGCCCCGTCAGGTATTGTCCGGTCAGTGATTCCGCATTGTTGCGTATGTCGTCGGGCGTGCCCTGGGCGATGATGCGGCCGCCATGTTCGCCGGCCCCCAGCCCGATGTCCACCACGTGATCGGCGTTTTCGATGGCGTCCTGATCGTGCTCGACCACGATCACGGTATTGCCGATGTCGCGCAGACGCTTCAACGTATCGAGAAGGCGCGCGTTGTCGCGCTGATGCAGGCCGATCGACGGCTCGTCGAGCACGTACATGACGCCCGTCAGGCCCGAGCCGATCTGACTCGCGAGGCGGATGCGCTGCGCTTCGCCGCCGGACAGCGTGTCGGCGGAGCGGTCGAGCGACAGATAATCGAGCCCGACGTCATTGAGGAAGGTTATCCGGTTGATGATTTCCTTGACGATGCGGTCGGCAATCGTCAGTTTGGACCCGGTGAGTTCCATGCTGCGGAAAAACTGCGCCGCCTGTTTGAGCGGCAGCGCGCTGATTTCATAAATCGCCCTGCCGGCGACATGCACGTTGCAGGCTTCGCGCCGCAGCCGCCTGCCATTGCATTCCGGGCAGGCCTGGGAGTTCAGATACTTGGCGAGTTCCTCGCGCACGGCGAGCGAGTCGGTCTCGCGGTGGCGGCGCTCGAGATTGGGAATGATGCCTTCGAAGACATGCTCGCGCTGCGCTTTGTTGCCGCGCTCCCCGATGTAGATGAACTTGATCTTGTCTTTCCCCGAGCCATGCAGTATCGACTGCTGCACGCTGTCGGGCAGATTCTCGAACGGCG
>JAYWDM010000607.1:0-3215 GCA_043779885.1 Betaproteobacteria bacterium
CATCACGTCCGCAGCGGCAATTCCCGCAACGGCGACATCCAGTACCGCGCCTGCCCCAAGGGTCACACCTACAAGGTCTTCCCCATCGCCATCGAAGAGGATCTTGGCGGCCTGGTCAGCGTGCTGCGCGTGCTGTAGTTGTCGCTTGGCTGTCTCCACGAAAACCTCTAGAAAGACGGCATTATGACCCTTCCCGATAGTCCTCCCCCTGGGCCACCGCGCGACTTGACGCATCTCTACAGCACCGGCATCACCGTCGGCGGCTTCCCGGTCTTGCTAGATATGGGCATGCGTCACGGAATTCCCGGCAACCATGCAGTCTCCGCTGCCGCCGAAGCCGCCCAGGCGCTCAACATCGTCGTCGATCAGGAGCGTGCGACCATCGCCGAGGTCGTCCTGGGGCGCGGCATGGCCATCCGTGATCTGCCTCAATCCTCGACGCCAAGGGCGCTTCTTGGGCAGCAGCTCGCCAACATACTCAACAATCTCCGCGCTGCTGAAGATCAGGTCGACACGCAGGCGTCCGGCCGTTGCACGGTCGCCCTCAGCTCACGGATGGGCGCAGCTCTGATCAGGGTCGCAATCGCCTTGAATGAGTGCCATTACAATGGCGAGCCATTCAGCGATAACATGGAACCTCTCGCCGATGCGCTCAAGGAGTTGGAAGCGCTCGGCAAGGTCATCGGAGGCCACGGGTCGGTCGCCCCATTCAAATGGTCTGTTTCATGAAAGCCGGCCCCGCCCTCGATCGTCTCGTCGCCGAAGCGATCGGTGTCTACGTGCGCAAGCAGGCCGGTCGCGATCTCTGGGATCTATTCATTCCCTTCGGGGTCAATCAGGTCGACTTCGCAACGCAAGACGGCCCCTGGTCCGCCTGCCCGAAGTATTCAACCGACATCGCCGCCGCCGCCAGCCTGTTGAAGTGCTATCGTCTGGGGATTCTCCCTGCTCATCAGGACGGCGTCTGGGTGATCGGATGGGAAGGCCCTGGTGCCTGCAATTGGTTCGAGAATTGGACGCATGGTCGGTGCGATACCTGCGTTGAGGCCGTCTCCATCCCGCTCGGCATCTGTGCCGCCGTGCTGAAACTGAAGGTGAAAAAAAAATGATGCAATTCCCGAAGAGGGTAACTTGCCCGACCTGTCCACGCTGCCGGCACACCATGATTCGCTACGAGGGCAACAGGAAGACATGTCTTGGTTGTAAGCATGTGTGGGGCGAGTTGCCTAAAGAGCCGCAGCGTAAGCCGCTCACGCCGCTGGAGCACCTTGAGCGCGCGACTCGTCCGTTTGGGGATTAGTTCATGCTTGCCGCGCCACCTCTTCATCTCCCGTCCGGTTCGCGATTCTGCACGCAGTGCCTTACGATTCTGAACAGAGTCCAGTGGGACTCTCAGATGTGTAAGCACGTGGAATGCGGTGGTTGTCATGTCTTTGGCACGTCCGTCTGTCGATCAAGTGTGTCCCAGTATAGCGACAATGCGCAGGTCTATGCGAGCCTCTTGGCACATTATCGTCGGTATCCCTCCAAATGAGTCCGCGATTTTTCCTCCGTTTCCGGTATGTCCGAGTGGGGCCGGCAATCATCGCAGACCTGTTGAGCGCTAGAAAATACCTCTAGCTCTCATGACGTGAACTTCACGTCAGCCCCTTTGTAGGACCACCGCCCCGCGCCTATCACCGGGCGCATGCGCACGCTGGCCCAAGTTGATGCTGATCTGGTGGTCGCCTACGCGTCCCGCTCGAAGGCGATGCAGGCCACGTCCTATGGCGTGAACGGCCGCACGGTGACGCGCAACCTGGCAGAGATCAACGCCACCATCCGCGCCTTGGAAGCAGAGCGCGCCGGCATCGACAACGCCAACAATGGTCGCGGCAATCTGCAAATGATTCCCACGGTGCGGGGCTGGTGATGGCGAAGTCTGCCGCCATCAAGCGTCGCTACGACACCGCTCTGGCCAAAGCGGTCAAGCGCATCGGCGTCACGCATGCCGCCGTGCTGGCCCCCGCTGCGCAGTTCAGCTACGGCAGCTATCGCCCCGCGTACAACCCGCGCAATCGCGACAAGGGCGTGGTCGATGGCACCGGCAATTATCACCTGGACGACGTCACTCGCCTGCGTCTGCGTTCGTTGTCGCGTCACCTTGAACGCAACAATGATCTGTACGATGGCCTGCTCACCAACTGGTCGATCTATCTGGTCGGCTCTGGCCCGCGCCCGGTGCCGACCAGCAAGAATCCCGATTTCAACGCGGCTGCTGCCGAGCTGTTCGCCGAACACGCCAAAGCCAAGCGGCTTGATGCGCGCCGCCTGTTCCCGTGGGCGCACTGGGTCGCGCTGTTCGCGCGCGCCATTGCCCGTGATGGTGACGCTGGCGTCTATCATCTTGAAGACGGCTCTGCCCAGTTGCAGGAATCGGAACGCATCGCCGAAGTGTTGACCGACGGTGTCGGCCGCATCACTGGTTACCGCCTGGCCAACGAACTGTCGTCTGGCAATTCGACCATGACCGCCACCGGCGACGTGATCCCGGCCCATCTCATGTCGCTGGCCGCCTGGCGTAAACGCCCCAGCCAGACGCGCGGCGAGCCGGTGTTGACGTCTGGGTTGGATGACTGGGATCGTCTCGACTCGCTGAACGAAGCCGAAATCATCAGCGCCGAATCCGCCTCGCTGCCCTGGATCGTGATCAAGCAGCAGGCCGGCCAGTACGGCGCCAGTCCCACCATCGTCCCCGGCGATCAGCAGGCGGCCAAGCCGCCGGGTGCCTATGCCCCCGACGGCTGGCAGCGCAGCGACGCCGGGTCGATGCTGGGTTTGCCGCCCGGCCTGGACGGCACGCCCTGGTCGCCTGATCGTCCGAATCTGAACGTGCCCGCCTTTGTGCGCATGAACCTGCGCCATCTCTGTCTGCCGCTGCTGCCGTACGAAATCGCCTTTCTTGATATCGGCGATCTGAACTATGCCGCGATCCGTGGCGTCGGCACCCTGGCCAAACGCAAGCTTGCCGATTTCCGCACGCACCTGTTGGAAGATCCGCTGTCGCGCATCTATCGCGACTGGGCACGTGCGCAGATCATCGCCAAGAATCTGCCCTTCGTCCCCGACTTCGCAGCGCACCGCTGGGAATGGGATGAACTGGACATCCGCGACCGCGACAAAGACGCCACCGCCGTCAGCAAAGAATTGGAAAACGGCACGCTGACCATGCAGGA
>JAYWDM010000608.1:0-3214 GCA_043779885.1 Betaproteobacteria bacterium
GGGGGATGCCGTCGCGCGGCCGATGCGACCGCATAATCCGCGCGCAGTTCCTCGACGGCAAGCGTGAACGGGCTGCGGACAGTCACGCTGCCGAAGGCCGCGCCGTCCGGCAACTCTTCGGTCAGCAACAGCGCGCAATCCTGCAACTGGGCCGCGGCGACCACCATGCTGTTCCCCCAACTGAGCCGGTAGCGCTGTTCGATCTCGCGCGCGCTTTGCAGCAGCACCCGGTCGATCGGCTGCGGCTGCCAGGCGAGATATGACCTCACATCGCTCCACGCAGCGTCCGCGGACATGGCAGGCCTGACTTTGCGCGTGACCGTTGCGTAGTATTCCGACAGCACCTGCATGCTCGTGCGTCCCGATCGCTCACTCCACAGCCGCGCGATCCAGTCCGCGGCGCGCGGCTGCTTCACCGCCTCATTCGCGTCGCGCGCGTAAACCAGCACGTCAGCGTCGACGAAGACCGGCGCGATCATGCAGTTCCTCCCGCGGCGGGTAACGCCCGCCGGGCTTGGCAAATCTGGCGGGCTTGACCGCAAACCAGCGCCGCATCGCCTCGTCGTATTCGCGCGACTCGTGCATATGCGCCTGCAGCATCTCGCCCACCAGCCGCGATACGCTTTTGTTGTGCTTCGCGGCGTGCACGCGCGCCCACGCGGCGGTCGTTTCGTCGAGAGTGATCGTGATGTTTTTCATGCCTGCGCGTGAAATCGTCGAGATTCGATAATAACACGAAATTCGTGTCATTATTCAGTCCGCGGGCACGGGGCGCTGGCGAAGCAACCGTGCGCGCGTGACGGGTGACCCGCGCACGGATTTCGCCGCTCGCTATCTATCGTAGAATGTCGATCAGCAAATTATCGCCGCCGGACTCTGTTGTTCGCTCATCGGGCGGCGCTCCGGCTCTGTCGTCACCCACAGCGGGAGCTTCATGATGGAAAAGGACGGCGTTCGCCTGACCGGAAAAATCGCGCCAGACCGCGTCGGGCAAGTCACTTGACAGCGAGGTCGCGATGATCGGTTTAAGGACAGGTATCCGCTGTTGCGCAGCGCTCCTCGCCTGCGCCCCTGCATCACTCGTTGCGCAGCCCGCACCCACTTACCCGTCCAAACCCGTGCGCGTGATCGTGTCCGTACCCGCCGGCGGGACGCCGGACGTCTTGGCGCGCGCGGTGACGCCGGGCATGTCCACACTGCTCGGGCAACAACTGGTGATGGACAACCGGGGCGGCGCCGGCGGTCGCATCGCCGCCGAAACGGTGCTCGTCGCCGCGCCCGATGGCTACACGCTGTTCATGGCCAGTTCGCCGTGCCTGACCATCGTGCCGCACATCTCGAAGGTGCCGTACGACCCGCTCAGGGATTTCGTCGCGGTCAGCCTGATTGCGACGGGCGATATGCTGCTGCTGACGTATCCCGCCGCGCCGATCGCCAGCGTCAAAGACCTGATTGCGCGCGCCAAAGCGCAGCCCGGGAAACTTAACTACGGCTCGGCGGGCAACGGCAGCGCCAACCACATCGGCATGGAAGTGTTCAAGGGCATGGCGGGCATCAGTCTCACGCACGTGCCATATGCCGGTGCGCCGCAATCGGTGATCGACCTGATCGCGGGCCGGCTGGACGTGATGCTGAACTCGATTCCGCCGGCGCTGCCGCATGTGAAGGCGGGACGGCTGCGCGCGCTCGGCGTGGCCGGTGCGGCGCGCTCCGCATTGTTGCCGGACATCCCGACCGTCGACGAAGCGGCGGGATTGCGCGGCTTCCAGGCCGGCAACTGGCTCGGCCTATTGGCGCCCGCGGGCACGCCGCGCGCTATCGTGGCCCGCCTCAACGCGGTGGCGGTGCAGACCGTCCGCAATCCCGAGACGCGCGCGCGGCTGATCGCAATTGGCGGCGACCCCGTGGGGAACAGCCCGCAGGAGTTCGCCGCTTTCCTGCGCGCCGACTACGAAAAAAACGGCGCGGCAGCCCGCCAGGCCGGCTTGAAAGTCGACTAACGCACAAGAAAAGGAAAACCATGGCATCGCTCAGCAGACAACTCGCGCAGTGGATCACCGGTTTGCGTTATGCAGACCTGCCGCCGGAAGTCGTGGATCGCGCGAAGGGCGTCACGCTGCACGCGCTCGCGTCGGTGCTGCTCGGCTCGCGGACGCCGGCCGGACGCAACGCGGTCAAGCTCATCACCGACGAAGAACTCGGCGTAAACAAAGGCGCCACCATCTTGGTCGACGGGCGCACAGTGACCAGAGGCGGCGCCGCGTTTGCCAATTCGGAGATGTGTTTCGCCGGCGGCAAGTGGGACACGTTCCGCATGCTCACGCATCCGGGCACCAGCATCATCCCGGCGGCGCTGGTGGCGGCGCAGACGGCGGGCGCTTCCGGCAAGGACTTCATCACCGCCATCGCGGCGGCCTACGAAGTCATGGAGCGCATGGCGGCCGACTTCATTCCGACGGTGATGACGCGCGGCTTTCACGCGAGCCCGGTGTTCGGCATTTTCGGCGCGGCGATTGCGGCCGCGAAGATCATGCGGCTGGACGGGGAGCAGATGAACAGTACGATCGCGCTGTGCGCGAGCCTCGCATCCGGCAACCTCGAAGGCATGCGCAGCGGCGGCAAAGCGCTGCGCGAAGGCGCCGCGGTGCGCAATGCCATGCTCGCCGTCGCGCTCGCGCAGCAGGGGCATGCGGGCGGGGAAACCGTGCTCGAAGGCGACGCCGGTTTCTATCACGCTTATGCCGGCAACAATCACGGCAAGCTCACGCTGAGCTTTACCGGCGACACGCAGGCGAGCCTCGCCGCCATCACGGCCGGGCTGGGCCGTGAATGGATTTTTCTTGAAACGCTTTACCGCATTTATTCGACGGCCGGTTACAACATCGCCCACATCGATGTCACCGCGAAGCTGTGCGAAGAACACGCCATCCGCTATGCAGACGTCGACCGGATCGAGGCCGTGGTGAACTGGCTCGAAACGCAATACCCGAGCCCGGCTTTCCCGAGCCGCCGGGAAGATGGCCCGGCCATACCGGCGGGAACGGCGTATCACACCGCATTCGGCGTGGTGATGCGAGGCTACCCGGTGCTGCGTGGCGTCAGGGCGGATCCCATCGGCCCGGACACGCCTGCCGAGGTGCTGGAGCTGATGACCCGCGTCACCATCATCCCGTCGCACACCATGACTCTCTTCGGTCCGCGCATCACGATTTTT
>JAYWDM010000609.1:0-3214 GCA_043779885.1 Betaproteobacteria bacterium
GCTAAGCGCTCCAGCGCACTGCCCGGCAAGTCCCCGGTGGCCACCGGCGGCATGAATTGGCCACCGGCTGCCCGCCACAGCGCCGTGAGCGGGAACTGCACCTGCCACCAGCGCCGCCAGCGCTCCAGTGTGCGCACCGGCACCGACAGCGCCAAGGCGAGCTGCGCCGCCGGAGCACTGGATCCGGCGCGCTGCGCTGAGGCAATCACCACCGCCACCGCGAGATACACCCGTCGCCCCAGAAAGCGCACCGACATTGACGTCGATCGCTTGCGGCAGCGGTTGCAGCAGAAACTCCTCCGCGATTCGAATTGACTGCGAACTTCCGCAAGGCAGCCCCGCGGCTTGCGCGGATAGTCGGCGCGGTGAAGTACGCCGCCGCAGGCACAGCCTGCGGCCTTCAACTCCCCGGCCAGTTCCTGGTCAATGCACAGCAGTAATCGAAAGAACTTGGGGTCTTGCAGTATCGTGTGGCACACTTTTGGGGTCTCTCTTCTTGGCAGAAAAGAGACTCCCCCAAAGGGCGCGGATGTTCAAGTTCCCCGAGGGGGATCCTCACCACTACATCACGATGCGTGACCACCAGTGCACGGAACGCCACCGAGATTGGTGACCATGCTCAATATCGGCACGACCGGAGGATGGGCATGGGGCGACCTACCGATCCTCGATCGCCTCGGAATTCCAAAGTGTTGCCACGGGTCGTCAGCCGCCGCTGCCATACGGCCGCGTAAGGATCTCCATCAGGTGGCCGTCGGGGTCTTCGAAATAGAGTCCGCGGCCGCGATCGCGGGTGTTGATTTTCCCCCGCTCCTGTTGCGCGGGATCCGCCCAGTAGGGGATGTTCCGCGCCTGAATGCGCGAAAAAATTTCGTCGAACTCAGCCTCGCTGATGAGGAATGCGTAATGCTGCGGCGCGATCTCCGCGTCGGCATCCATGAAGTCGAGCGTCACATCGTTACATGTCTGTACGCCCATGAACGGGCCGTATTGGATCGCCGCAGGTAAGCCGAGAATTTCCGACAGGAATTTCGCCGATGCACGCCTGTCGCGTGCGTAGACTATGGTGTGATTGAGCTTCGCGGGCATGATTTGATCCTCAAGTGCTCATCTCTCGGCTCTGCCACTTATTCTCCACACCCAGCGGGCGAGGCTCGTCTAATTGCGTATTCTCAAGCTGCCCGTTTCAGCTTGTAATCGCGAACGAGCACGTCGGCGGGGATCTTCAATCCCGCCGCGAGTCGGCGGATCATGTCGAGCGTCAACGGGCGCACGCGATTGAGCACTTCTGCCACGCGCGCGCGGGAACCGATGAAAGGTTCGAGATCCTTGCGTGACAGGTCACGCGCTTCCATTACGTGGCGCAGGAAATCAATCGGATCGGGATCTGCGATCGGGTAATGTTCGCGCTCGTAGGCCTCGATCAGCAACACCAGCACCTCGAGCCGGTCGGCAGCGGGCGACCCTTGAGGCGCGTTCCACAGCGCTTCGACTTCGTCGAGCGCCGCCTGATGTTCGCGTTTGGTTCGAATCGGGCGTAATTTCATTTAACTCACCTCAAATTGCGGTTGCGTCGATCTTGTCGTAATCGCGATGTGTGCCGATAAACCGGATGAACATCATGCCCCGGTTGTAGTGCGCCGCCGCGACCAGCCGATATTCGTTACCTTTGATATTAAAAACGATGCGATTGTTCGCAACGAAGCTTGCGTTCCGGTAGGCGGCTTTGACGTCCGCCGGACTGCGCCAGTCGGCGCGGCTCGCCGCCGCGTACCAGGACCGCAGGGGGATTTCCGCATCGGCATGTTTCTGCCAAAAATCCCTTAACGTGCCCAGCGCGATAATCCGCATACGGAAATACTAACACGCTCCCAAGGCGGGAGCAATCGCAAGCCTCACCGTCGCGGCAATGCTAAGGCAGCACGTCAACGCTGATCTTCGCGTCCCTGATCAGTTTCTTCCACATCGCGAGGTCGCTCACGATCAGGTCGTGATATCCCCGCGGCGTGCTGGTCGCGACTTCGAGGCCGTTCTTCTCGAAGCGCTGCGACACCGCGGGCGTCACCAGTTCCTTGTTCATGATCGCGTTGAGCCGGTCGACGATCGCTTTGGGCGTGCCCGCGGGCGCTACGATGCCCCACCAGCCGGTGTTGTAGTAACCCGGCACGGTTTCCGCGACGGTCGGAATGTCCGGGTAGGCTTTCAGCCGCTCCTGATGTCCGATCGCGAGGATCCTGACCCGTCCGGCCTGATGCAGCGGCAGCAGTTGCAGCAACCCGGTGACGATCATCTGCACGTTGCCGGCAATGAGATCGTTGATTGCCAGCGAACTGCCCTTGTACGGAACGTGAACGATCTCGATGCCGGTGAGTGTTATCAGTTGCGCGGCGCCCAGATGATTGGGCGTCCCGACGCCCGGCGATGCGACATTGAGCTTGCGCGGCGACGCCCGCGCGAGATCGATAAGCTCCCTGACGTTGTGCGCGGGCAGGCTTGCGGTCACCGCAATCGCGTACGGCACGTACGTCGCGAGGCCGATGGTCGCGAAGTCTTTCAGCGGGTCGTAAGGAATTTTCGCGCCCATCAGCGCGGGGCCGGACACGAGCCCGCCGGTCGTGCCGAGCAGCAGCGTGTAGCCGTCGGGCGGCGCCTTCGCGCCGAGCGTGTGCCCGATAACGGCGGCCGCGCCGCCGCGGTTGTCGACCACTACCGATTGCCCCAGCGCTTTCGCGAATATCGCGGCGATCTCGCGTCCCGTGAAATCGGTGCCCGCGCCCGGCGGGTAGGGGACGATGAGGCGAATCGGGCGGTTTGGATAGGGCGCCTGCGCTGACGCCAGACTGCTCGCCGCGGCGAGCACCACAATCGCGAGCGCAATTGCCAACCCGGCATGCGTGCGCCGGCCCGCAATGCAATGCGGCAGTATTGTCATCGCCTATCCTCCTCCGGCACATTGTAGACGTTTGAGGCGCCTGGAGGCGCGTGAAGGGAGCGGGGGTGGTGAAGGCTGCCAATATCAAGGCCGAGTAAAACGCCGGTCCTCGCATCCGGCGCCCTTCATTGCACGGGCGCCGCCGTTTTTACTGGGGCTTGATGCCTTCGTCGCGCATGAGCGACTGATAGCGCACGTATTCGACCCGCATCATCCGCATGAAGCCGTCCGGCGTGCTGTCCGGCGTCGACTCGGCGCCCTGACGCACGAACAGTTCGCGCA
>JAYWDM010000610.1:0-22278 GCA_043779885.1 Betaproteobacteria bacterium
GAGTTCGACGTCATGCATGTTGACGATGATGGGGATGTTTCTTGCAGTGCCGAGGTCGCGTATGAGCGACATGATCTCGACCGAGGTTTTGGGGTCCAGCGATGACGTGGGCTCGTCGGCCAGCATCAGTTTCGGATGCTGCATTACCGCGCGCGCGATGCCTACGCGCTGGCGCTGGCCGCCCGACAGGCTGTCGGCGCGCTGATTGGCGAAGCCGGACAAGCCGACGACATTGAGCAGATCGAACGCGTCGTCGATATCGGATTGCGGGAACCTGCGCAGCCACGCTTTTATGGGTGCGACGTAGCCAAGTCGTCCCGTCAGCAGATTCTCCATCACGGTCAGGCGTTCGACCAGGTTGTATTCCTGGAACACCATGCCGATGCCACGGCGCGCTTCACGCAGCGCGCGCCCCGGCAATTTGACCATATCCTGGCCCTGAAACAGGATGGCGCCCGCGGACGGCTCGACCAGGCGGTTGATGCAGCGGAGCAGCGTGCTCTTGCCGGTGCCCGACGGACCGATCACCGCGGTGAAGCCGCGCGCGGCAAAATCAAGACTGATGTCGCGCAGCACCGGCTTGCCGCGCACGTACTCCTTGCTGAGGCCTATTATGCTCAGCGCGGCGGCATCATTCATCCGCGGCTATTTCTTCGCTGCTTTTGCCTCGGCGGCTTTCTTGCGCGCGACTTCCTCGCGCGCCGATTCCTTTTCATAAGCGGTGCGGTTGAACGCTTCGCCCGAGCCCTCGGCCACCTTGCGCACGACTTCCCAGTCCTTCAGGAAGGTCACCGGGAAAAAGCGGTCGGCGCCATCGAAGGTCTTTTGCATCTCCGCGGTGAAGCGGTAATCGTAAAAACACTTCAGCATCTGGTCGCGGAACTTCGGCTCCAGATCGTGCGCGTACGAAAACGACGAGGTCGGGAACTTCTGGCTGCGATAGATAATGCGGAAGTCGTCTTCCTTGATCTGGCCGCGCGTGCCCATGCGGTGGAACACGTCGGAGGCGACAGCCGCCGCGTCATAGTCCCCGGAGTTCACGCCCATCACCGAAGAATCGTGCTTGCCCGAGAACAATATCTTGTAGTCCTTGTCGGGCGTGAGTCCGAGCGGTGGAAACAGCGCGAGCGGCGCCATATGGCCTGAGTTCGACGACGGCGAGGTGTGCGCGAATTTCCGGCCTTTGAGATCCGTGATTTTCTGATAGGGGCTGTCCTTTTTGACGATCACGATCAGGTTGTAGCCCTGGAATTCCTTCTCGTTGCCTTTTACCGCGAACGGTACCGCGCCGGCAATATTGACCGCGAATGCGGTCGGCCCGGTCGAGAAGCCGCCGACGTGGAGGCGGCCGGAGCGCATGGCCTCGATTTCAGCGGCATTTGACTGCACCTGGTAGAACACGACTTTCTTGCCGGTACAGCTGGCAAGGTGATCGGTAAACGGCTTGAACGCCTGTTCGTACACCGCCGGGTCTTCTACCGGCGTATAGGTGAATACGAGCGTGTTCGGGGTTTTGAAGCGCTTGGCGTCCCTGGGCGGATCGGCGACAAGGTCCTTGTTTTCGTCGCAATACTGGGCATCGAGGTCGCCGCGGTTCTTGCAGGTTTCGTTTTGCGCCAATGCGGCAGCGGCGAGCAGGGCGAATGTCGCGGCCAAGCCGACGCGGACCATCATAGTCGTTGTTCTCATCGTATCCTCCGGAAATAGCGCGGCAGGTGCGTGCTGATACCGCTTGTAACGGGATACTCTACTGAGCGTTCCGCCGAGGGTCAAGCTATAATCGGTGACCGGCCGCCGGATCAGCGTAACCGCTTCGCGGTATAGCTTTCCTCGATCTCGTCACGAAAATAACTGCCGGGCGACGGCGCATTCATCAAACGCCGGAAAACCTCCTCCGCCACCCCCGAGTACTGGCAAATACTTCCGCTGCTGAATTCGATTTCGAGCACGCGGCCGCGTGCGTCGTAGCCCGCCGCGCGGATATTGCTGGCGTTCAGTCGTTTGCGTTCCATGACTTACAGGGTAAGTGATAGGTGATGGGTAAAGGGTAAAGGGTAAAATGGGTCTCCCCATTCCCCATCACCCACTACCCATTACCCATTTCCAATTACCGGCTGACTGCCGGCCATCATTTCAGCGTGTCCGCCACAATGGTATCAAGCAGCCTGCCAACTTCGCGCAACGCTTTCATGGAGCGCACTGAACCGCCGACCAACGGCTTGCGGTACGCGAGGTAGACCGTGCCCGGCTCGTTCGGCAGGACATAGATGGCGATCGCATAGGGGCAGAATACGATATTGCGCGGGTCCGCTTCCATGGTCGAACGCGACACGCCGGCACTGCAGAATTCGAGCGTCTCGGCGTTCGCGTAAACCTGGCGCGAGTTCCCGATGTCCTTGCCGGTACGCTCGAGCATGGCGCCAATGCGGGCGGTGTAGTTGAGGACCAATCCGCGGTTCTCAATCGCGGTGACCAGACGTTCCTTGACATCATCGAAGGAGCCTTGCAACGACTGGATCGTCACGCCGGGCATGGCCGCATGCGCAGCGCCGCACGCCATGAAGACGAGCGTTAGCACTGTGGTCAGAAGTTTTTTGCGTATCATCACTCCTCACGTCGTGGCCGGCAGTGGCGCTCATCCGGCCACCGAACAGTCAGCCACGCTACAGACTCTCGTCAGGTTAGCGGACGCCGCCGGCACCTGCCGCGTGAATCTAACATTTGCGCCCGGCTTTCTGCGACGTCCGCGCGGACCGCCGACCACAGGCACAGGTTCGACAGCTAGGAGCGGCCCGCCATTGGAAACGGCCAGGCGCCGGGAATCGAGACCGGCTGCGGAGCAGCCGGAGCGGCAGCTGGCTTGGGCGCGGATTTCCGGGGTGCCGGGGCAGCGGCCGGTTTCGCCGGGGATTTTCGGGGTGCCGGCTTGCGCGGTGCCGCTTTGCGCTTCGCCGCCGGCTTTTTCCTCGCGACGGGCTTAGCCTTCTTTTTTGCCGCAGGTTTGCGCGCGGCAGGCTTCAACTTCCGAACGACCGTTTTTTTCTTTTTCGCGACGGGCTGCTTCTTCGCTGGTTTGCGTTTCTTCGCTTTAGCCATGTGCTGCCTCCTGTCAAGTTTCATGATGCACCGCACGCAACGCGCCGGACCAGCCATACTGGCACGCGACAGACTGCCGCGGCCGCCTCAATGCTACCACTCTCCGCCGCCGACCGGCTGCGGAAACTGCAGCGTATCCTAGTGCAAAGCCGACTGTGCTTTGCTGGCCAGATCGCGGTACAGCTTTTCCGGATCCAGCTTGATGCCGCCTTCCCACGTCACCGTATTTTCGACCGGATCGACCTCAACCCGGTTGAACGTGTCGACATCGCACAGCATCCGGAAATACTGGGTGTGCACGAGATCGCCAAGGTAGACGTGGCCTTCCAGCCCGTCGTTGAAGCGCAACCACAACGTGTAGTTGTCCTCGGCGCGACATTCGGTGATGGTATGCATGCGGCGTCTGTTTCTAGGATACCTCCTGGCAATCAGGCTTAGTCCCAACTGAGCGCACCTCCCGTTTGATATTCAATCACGCGTGTTTCAAAAAAGTTGCGTTCCTTCTTGAGATCGATCATTTCCGACATCCATGGAAACGGGTTGGTCGCCCCCTCGAACATCAGGTCAAGGCCGATCTGCTGGCAACGGCGATTCGCGATGTAGCGCAGATATTCCTTGAACATGGGCGCGTTAAGTCCCAGCACGCCGCGCGGCATGGTGTCCTCGGCGTAGCGGTATTCGAGGTCGACCGCCTTCTTCATGATGTCGTGAATTTCGGCGCGGAATCCGGCGGTCCACAGGTGCGGGTTTTCCATCTTGATCTGGTTGATGAGGTCGATGCCGAAATTGCAGTGCATGGACTCATCCCGCAGGATGTACTGGTATTGCTCGGCGGCGCCGGTCATCTTGTTCTGGCGCCCCAGCGCCAGGATCTGCGTGAACCCGACGTAGAAGAACAACCCTTCCATGACGCACGCGAACACGATCAGGCTTTTGAGCAGCTTCTGGTCGTTTTCCGGCGTTCCCGTCTTGAAATGCGGGTTGGTCAGCGTGTCGATGAACGGGATCAGGAACTCGTCCTTGTCGCGGATCGACTGGATCTCATGATAGGCATTGAACACTTCGCCTTCGTCCAGACCCAGGCTCTCGACGATATATTGGTAGGCGTGAGTATGGATCGCCTCTTCAAACGCCTGGCGCAGCAGATACTGGCGGCACTCGGGCGCGGTAATGTGACGGTAGGTGCCGAGCACTATGTTGTTGGCGGCGAGCGAATCGGCGGTCACGAAGAAACCGAGGTTGCGCTTGATGAGACGGCGCTCGTCCTCGGTCAGCCCATTCGGGTCTTTCCACAGCGCGATGTCGCGGCTCATCTGGATTTCCTGCGGCATCCAGTGGTTGGCACAGGCGGAAAGGTATTTCTCCCATGCCCATTTGTACTTGAACGGCACCAGTTGATTGACGTCGGTCTGGCCGTTGATGATGCGTTTGTCGGCGGCGTTGACGCGGCGCAGTTCCGCCGGTGCCGGTTTGGGCGCCAGCGCGGCGAGCGCAGCGGCGGGGTCGCTCGGCAGCACATGCGCAGGCGACGCTGCGTCAGCAACCGGCGGCAGCCCCATCGGCGCAAAACCGCTGCCGTGAGTCGTATTTTCTTCAAACTGCAACATGGCGTATCTCCTTTATTGATCTTATGGGTGGACGTCGATCAACTGCTGACGCGCCCTTTATCGGTTTTATCGGTGGGCCCGTGGGTCAGCCTGCGCTGCAATCCTCGCGCGCGTCATTGACACGCCTCGCACTCCGGATTGCAGATTCGGCCGTGCGCGTTACTGACATGATTCGCACTCCGGATTGTCAATCGCGCAAAACTTCGCGTCCGTTGCCGGCGTGGCGGCCATGCCGCCATCCGTCGGCACCGCGTTGAGCGCCCCGGCCTTGCCGGTGGACTTTTCAACGTGTGTTGCGCCCATCGTGCGCAGGTAATAGGTAGTCTTCAATCCGCGCAGCCACGCGAGCTTGTAGGTTTCGTCGAGTTTCTTGCCCGAAGCGCCCGCCATGTAGATGTTGAGCGACTGCGACTGATCGATCCACTTCTGCCGGCGCGCGGCGCACTCGACCAGCCATTTCGGCTCGACTTCAAATGCGGTCGCATAAAGATTGCGGACTTCCTGCGGAATGCGGTCGATCTTGGCGAGCGTGCCGTCGAAGTATTTGAGGTCGGAGATCATCACCTCGTCCCAGATGTTGAGCTTCTTCAGGTCCTCGACCAGGTACTCGTTGGCAACCGTGAACTCGCCCGACAGATTGGACTTAACGTAAAGATTTTGATACGTCGGCTCGATGCACTGGGAAAGCCCGGTGATGTTGGCGATCGTCGCGGTCGGCGCAATCGCGATGCAATTGGAATTGCGCATGCCGACCTGTTTGATGCGCTGCCGCAAAGACTCCCAGTCGAGCGTGGCGGACATATCGGCTTCGAGGTAGCCGCCGCGCTCTTCGGCCAGCAACTTCAGCGACTCATGCGGGAAAATACCCTGGTCCCACAGCGAACCCTTGAACGTCGAGTACGGACCGCGCTCTTCCGCGAGATCCGCCGACGCCGCGTACGCGGTGTAAGCGATCGACTCCATCGAACTGTCGGAAAACTCAACTGCCGCGTCGGAGCCGTACGGGATGCGCAGCATGTGCAGGCAATCCTGGAAACCCATGATGCCGATGCCGACCGGACGGTGCTTGAAGTTCGAGTTGCGCGCCTTGTTGACCGAGTAGTAGTTAAGATCGATCACGTTGTCGAGCATGCGCATCGCGGTGGTTACGGTACGCCTCAACTTCTCAAGGTCGAGCTTGCCGGTGGCGACATCCAGGTGCGCCGGCATGTTGACGGAACCCAGGTTGCAGACCGCAATTTCGTCCTCGTTGGTGTTAAGCGTGATCTCGGTGCACAGGTTCGAGCTGTGCACGATACCGACGTGGCTTTGCGGCGAGCGGATGTTGCATGGATCCTTGAACGTTATCCACGGGTGCCCCGTCTCAAACAGCATGGTCAGCATCTTGCGCCACAGTTGCGCGGCCGGAATCTTCTTGAAGAGCTTGAGATCGCCCCGGGCGGCTTTTGCCTCATAGCCGAGATAAGCCTGCTCAAACGCCCTGCCGAACTTGTCGTGCAGATCGATCACGTCGGAGGGCGAGAACAGCGTCCACTCGCCGTTTTCCATCACGCGTTTCATGAAGAGATCGGGAATCCAGTTCGCGGTATTCATGTCGTGCGTGCGGCGGCGGTCGTCCCCGGTGTTCTTCCTCAGTTCGAGGAATTCCTCGATGTCCAGGTGCCAGGTTTCGAGATACGAACACACCGCGCCCTTGCGCTTGCCGCCCTGGTTCACCGCCACTGCCGTGTCGTTGACGACTTTGAGGAACGGCACCACACCCTGCGATTTGCCGTTGGTGCCCTTGATGTGGGCGCCCAATGCGCGCACTGGCGTCCAGTCGTTGCCGATGCCGCCTGCGTACTTCTGCAGCATCGCGTTTTCCTTGATCGCCTCGTAGATGCCATCGAGGTCGTCGGCCACCGTCGTCAGGTAGCAACTGGCAAGCTGCGAGCGGCGCGTTGCGGAGTTGAAGAGCGTCGGCGTCGAACTCATGAAATCGAACGACGAGAGCACGTTATAGAACTCGATCGCGCGGGCTTCACGCTGGTCTTCGGGTTCGTTCAATGCGAGCCCCATCGCGACGCGCATAAAGAATGTTTGCGGCAGTTCGATGCGCGTGCCCTGAACGTGCAGGAAATAGCGGTCATACAGGATCTGCAAACCGAGGTATCCGAACTTGAAATCACGCTTGGCATCGAGTGCCGCGCCGAGGCTCTTCAGATCATAGTGGCCGATGCGCTCGTCGAGCAACTCGGCTTCGACGCCCTTGCGGATCAGCAGCGGGAAAACCTCGGCGTAGCGCGTCTTCATATCGGCCTGCGTGAGTTCCTCGCCAATGGTCTCGAGACGCAGCGAATGCAACAGGAGGCGCGCGGTGACATAACTGTAAGCCGGATCTTTCTCGATCATCGCGCGCGCCGACAGGATCAGCGATTTGCGCACTTCGTCGACTGGCACACCTTCGTACAGGTCTTTGAGCGTCGCCTGCATGATCACCGCCGGATCGACGGCACGGCCCAGGCCGTCGCATGACTCCTGCACCAGTGCGGTGACTTTTGCCAGGTCGAGCGGACGGGTTTTGCCGTTGTCGGTCACGTTGATCGCCGGTTGCCCGGCCAGCACCGTCTGCGCTTCGCGCTGTTTGGCGCGTTCCTGCGAACGCTGCTCGCGATACAGCACGTAGGCACGCGCTACTTCGTGCTCACCGGAACGCATGAGCGCGAGTTCGACCTGGTCCTGGATATCTTCAATGTGAAACGTGCCGCCGCTGGGCTGCCGCCGCATCAGCGCGCCGACCACTGTATCGGTCAGAATGGCAACGATCTCACGCACGCGCGCGGAGGCGGCGCCCTGACCGCCGTTGACCGCGATAAATGCCTTGGTCAGCGCGATCGCAATCTTCGCTGGCTCGAACCCGACCACGGCGCCATTACGGCGGATTATTTTGTATTCGCTATAGCGTGATGGCGTCTCATTGGCGGTTTCGTCAACGGTGAACTTCGCGACGGCAGCAGTTACCGGGGAATTGCTGGCTAATTGCATGGGGTCTCTCCTTAACCGTTCATTTCTTTATGTTTTTTCTGTCGCTGGGGTTGTGCCCAGCGGCAATCCCCAGAACCACTACATGTTGTGCTTAAACTGGGACTTCGAACTAATTCTAGTGGGTAGGTTTGGAGAGTGCAATACTTTTTGCAATTTTTTTCACCCCCTCGGAATTACTTGCGAAACCGCGCGGATTCACTTGTTGCAGCAGGGAAAAGTCTGATTAAAAAATGAGCAGGAAAAGCCGGGAAATGGCGTCAGCTGGGGCTTTGCGGGCAGTTATGCTGCGTCGCAGCATTTTATGAACTTAAGAGCGCCGTTCCATTAGGTTGAAAAACGGTGCGGCGCAGAAGTCTGCGGCCAGACAGGCCCGGCCTGATCAACCTTCACGAACATGGGCTCTTTGCCGCACGGACCTGCCGGCGTTCCGTGCGGTTACGAACTACCGATCATCAAACGCAAACGTGCCCACTCAAAACACGGCCCGGGGTCGGTCTTGCGGCCCGGCGCAATATCCGAATGGCCGGCGATGTCAGCAATTGCATACTTCCCCTTCAACGCCAGCGTGAGCTTGGCGAGGCGCACATATTGGACGTCCTCGAACGGCACATCGTCCGCCCCCTCGAGTTCGATCCCGATTGAAAAGTCGTTGCAGCGGCGGCGCCCGCACCAGGCCGATACGCCCGCGTGCCACGCACGCTTTGCGCACGGGACGAACTGGATCAGTTCCCCATCGCGCCGGAGCAGGAAATGCGCTGAAACCCGGCGCTCCGCTATCTCGCGGTAGTAGGGATGCGCCGCGGGGTCGAGGTTGTTTGTAAAGAGATCGACTATGCCCGGACCGCCGAACTGCCCCGGTGGCAGGCTGATGTTGTGGATCACCAGCAAATCGATCGTGCTGTCCGCGGGGCGATCGTCGCAATTGGGGGATGCGATGAACGCAACGCCGTCGGCCAGCCCCTCCCCGGAAATTCGCATCATGCGCCGAACCGCCGTCAGTCCTTCGACTCCAGCGCGTCGTTGATGCCCAGCTTTTCCATCTTGTAGCGCAGCGCGCGGAAAGTGATTCCCAGCAGTCTGGCCGCAGCCGTGCGGTTGTAGCGCGTTTTCTCGAGCGCCTGCATGATGGCTTTCTTCTCCATATCCTCAAGCCGCTCCGGCAGGGGCGCGCTCAGCAGGTCGGCGCCGCTTTCCCGCGCCGGAGCAGCGTGCAAAAGCTGGAGGTCTTCCCGCTTGATCTCTTCGCTGGTCGTCAGCGCCAATGCCCGCTCAAGTACATTCTCCAGTTCGCGAACATTGCCGGGGAAATCGTAGGACTGGAGTTCCTGCAATGCCGCCAGTGAGAGCTTCGGCGGCGCAACATCAAGAGGGGCCACGAGTTTTTTCACGATTTCCGCCGCCAGCAACGCGATGTCCTCCCGCATCTCCCGCAGCGCCGGCATGCGCAATCCGATTACATTCAGCCGGTAGAAGAGATCCTGCCGAAACGTTCCGCTTTCCACTTCATCGGCCAGCTTGCGATGAGTCGCGCTGATGATGCGCACGTCGACGTTTTCCTCACCCGTCGCGCCGACCTTGCGCACTTTCTTCTCCTGGATCGCGCGCAGCAGTTTGACCTGCATCTGGATCGGCAGATCGGCGACCTCGTCGAGAAACAGCGTGCCCCCGTTGGCGGCCTGAAAGAAGCCTTCCCGGTCCTGTTCCGCGCCGGTAAACGCGCCTTTCTTGTAGCCAAAGAACTCGCTTTCCATCAAATTCTCCGGGATCGCGCCGCAATTGACGGGTACGAACGGCGCGTCGCGACGCGGGCCTTTCAGATGCATGAGCCGCGCCGCCAGCTCCTTGCCGCACCCCGATTCGCCGCTGATGTGGATGGGCGCCTGGCTGCGCGCGAGCTTGTCGATCATGCCGCGCGTGTGCTCCATCAAGGCCGAATCTCCGAGCAGCACCGGCATGTCGAGCGGCTTGTCGCCGGACTCGCCGGATTTGCGCACCGGGCCGACGCGCGGCAGCTTCAGCGCGGATTTGACCAGCGCACGCAACTGGTTGAGCGACACCGGCTTGGCAAGATAATCGAATGCGCCGGCCTTGAGCGCCGCCACCGCGTTTTCCGCGCTGCCGTGCGCGGTGATCACCGCAACCGGCATCTCGGCATGGTCATTTGTCGCAACCTGCAGCAATCCCAGGCCGTCGCCATCCGGCAAACGCATGTCGGTCAGACACAGCTGATAGCGCGTTTTTTGCAGGCATTGCCGCGCCTCCTGCTCGGTCGCCGCGCAATCGGTGTCGAGTCCCATGCGCTGCAAAGTGAGACTCAACAACTCGCGAATATCGGCTTCGTCGTCGACGATTAGAACCCGGCTTTTCTGCATTATTGCCTCGCGACGCCCTGACACATTACGGTGAACTGCGCGCCCGCCGGCGTCTCGATGAATTCCAGCGTCGCCTCGTTAGCTTCGCATACTTCGCGCGCGATGTAGAGTCCCAGCCCTGTGCCGCTGCTCACGGTCGTAAAAAACGGCTCGAACAGCTGGTTGCGCACCGCCGGTGGCACGCCGGGACCGTCGTCCACAACATCCAATTTTACAACACCCCCGCCGCCGATCAGGTCGACAGCGATGCGGATGCTGGCTGCCTGGCGCCGGCAGTGGTGCAACGCGTTGCGGCACAGGTTCCACATCACCTGGTTCAGATTGCTGCGATCGAACAATACCGCCGGATCGGCCGCGAGTTCCAGCGCAATCAATGACTGGGGGAGCTTTTCGATCTGGCAGAACTGCTCGGTGAAATTCTGCAGGTAATCGCCCAGCCGGAAGATCTCGCGATGCACGCTGCCGCCGCGATTCAACTTCATTACGTCATTTACCATGCGGTCGAGACGCTGCACATTTTCGTGAATAATCGTCAGCAATCTCGCCACCGTATCGTTGAGCGCGGGCTCTTCCTGCAAAAGTTCCGTCGCGTGACTGATCGCCGAGAGGGGATTTCTGACCTCGTGCGCAATATTGGCCGTGAGCCGCCCGAGCGCGGCAAGTTTCATCTGGCGCGCCTGCGCCTGGACCCGCGTCAAATCCTCGAGAAAAATTACGGCGCCCACGCTGCGGCTGGCGCCGACCGGCACGAAGCGTGCACTGATCCGGTCGTTCTGCACCAGCGTATTCGCGGGGCGTGCGCCGGCAACCGGATTCTTGCGCCAGTCATCGAGCCCGCGGCCCAGCGCCGGCGCATAATCCGCCAGCTTGCGCTCGCGGCGCTGGTCGCTCAGGGCGCCGAGCATCTCTTCCGCGCGCGCATTGTGCTGACGGATAAGGCCGTGTTCGTCAACCACCAGCACGCCGTCCTGCATGTCCTGAATCACCAACTGGCTGACTTCCGACATGCTGGCGAGATCGATCTCGCGCTTTGCAACCAGTTGCTCGGTGGCGACGAGATAACGGGCCAGCGTGTGCGCCACCCATGCCGTAGTGAAATATCCGATACTCAGCAGTCCGGCCTGCACGTACTGCGTCGTCTGCCCGTAATAGAAAAGCACCTGGACCGTATGCTCGATCAGCACCGCGATGCTGGCCAGCGCCGCATAAAAGAGCGTGAGCCGGCCGCGGCTGATCAGCCCGGCCGCGGCGAGGCCGGACAACAGCAGCAATCCGAGCCCGCTCGAGATGCCGCCGCTCGCGAACATCAGCACGACGATGAAGACGATGTCGGCACCGACCTGAATGCCGAGCTGCAGATGAAAATGCCGGCGCCACGCAATCACCAGAAAGCAGGACAGGCTGAATATCACGTAGGCGGCGGCAACGTTGACGAACAACTCGAAATTCATCGAGCCGAACAGGATCTCGCGGCCGAATATTGTCGTGACCGACAGCAGCAGCAGCGCAATAACGAAGCGATAGCCGCTGAAGAAATACAGCGAACGCCAGTACGAGTCCGATGGTTCGGCGGCAAACGCGGCGTCGGTCAATGCGGTTTGCCGCGGTTCACGGTGCGGCGCGAACGACAGGGCTGACATGGCTCAGCGATGCAGCCGGAGATGCTCTTCGCTGCAGAAAAACTTTTCGCCACTGACGTGACACTCGCTGCGTGGCAGATGCACGCCGCAATGCACGCAGCGCACCATGTCTTCCGGTGCGGCTGCGCTCGGCGGCGCGCGGCGCGTGATCGATTTACGATAGCTTTTCAGCACCCACCAGGCAAACGCGACCGCCAACACCAGGAAAATCAGTTTTCCCAAGACTTACCCCGTAAGCGTGCAGTTCGCAAAGCCGCAGTTTGCATCACCCGGCAGTTGCCGTCGAGGCGGCTGGGGTCGCAGCAAAGCGCGGCCCAACGACTCCTGACGCCCACGGCACCAGCGCAGCGTCCGCCGCGTTTGTGGTTGCCATGAATGGTCGGGGTGAGAGGATTCGAACCTCCGACTCCTGCGTCCCGAACGCAGTACTCTACCAGGCTGAGCTACACCCCGATTTGCTGCGCTCCAACTACAAGGGGCACATTTCCGCGTGCCCCCTAAAGCGCCTGACACGATGAAACACGCGTGCGTTTCATCGTGTCAGGCGCTCTTAATAGTCTCGTGTAACGGCAAAGTCCGCCAATTGTAGCAAAGAATCGCGGAATTTTGAATTTGGCAGATCCGCGAGCGCGTCGCTGGCGGTGCGTGCCTCGGCCTCAGCCTGGCGCCGCGTGTAGTCGAGCGCGCCCCCACGCTGGATTGCCGCGATTACATGCTCCAGTTCGCCCAGGCCGCCCTCCTCAATCGCCTTCCTGATCAGCATCGCTTCCGTGGCGCTGCCATGTTTGATGGCATAAATCAGGGGCAGCGTCGCCTTGCCTTCGGCCAGATCGTCGCCGACATTCTTGCCGGTCGCTTTATTGTCTCCGGAGTAATCGAGAACATCGTCAATCAACTGAAACGCGGTGCCAAGATGCACCCCGTAGTTCGCCAGCGCCGCTTCCTGTAGCGCAGACGCGCCGCCGATTATCGCGCCGAGCCGGGTCGCCGCCTCGAACAATTTTGCAGTTTTGTATCGAATCACCTGCAGGTAGTCGTGCTCGTTAATCTCCGCATTGTGGCAATTCATCAGCTGCAGCACCTCACCCTCGGCTATGACATTGGTCGCCTCGGCGAGCACTTGCATCACACGCATGCTGCCGACCTCGACCATCATCTGGAACGCCCGCGAGTAGACAAAGTCGCCGACCAGCACACTCGCCGCGTTGCCAAACAACGCATTGGCGGTCGAATTACCGCGCCGCAGTTCGGACGCGTCGACGACATCATCGTGCAACAGCGTCGCCGTGTGTATGAATTCAACCACCGCCGCGAGGTGATGATGGTGCACGCCCTGATACCCGAACGCGCCGGCTACCAGAACCACCAGCGCCGGGCGCAGGCGCTTGCCGCCGCTGCCAACGATGTATTCGGCGACCTCGCGCACCAGCGCCACCTCGGACGTGAGACGGCTGCGAATTACGGCATCGACCGCGCGCATATCCGCGGCAATAAAGTCGTGAATTAAGGGAACGGCCATCAAGTCTGCAGTAGGAGAATAGGCGCCGCGCGCTGCCGGCGACGAGGATACGGTCGCAAAGTGACGGCAGCAGTATCGGGCAAGTTGCTCATTTTACTACGCTTTGACTGAAAGTTCGCATTGGGGTATACTTCTCGGTTTTCCGTATCCGGCAAGCTCGCTGGTGAAAAGGGTTCCATCATGTATGCGGTCATTAAATCCGGCGGCAAGCAGTATCGCGTTGCCGCTGGCGAAAAGCTCAAAATTGAACAACTCGCGGCCGCTGTCGGCGCCGAAATCGTGATTGACCAGGTCCTGATGGTTGCAGCAGGTGAAAAGATCGCGCTTGGCACGCCGCTCGTCGCCGGCGCGTCGGTCACGGCGAAGGTCGTGTCGCACGGCCGCGGCGACAAGGTGCACATATTCAAAATGCGCCGCCGCAAACATTATCGCAAGTCGCAGGGCCATCGCCAAAACTATACTGAAATCGAAATTCTCGGCATCGCGGGTTAATTCATGGCACATAAAAAAGCAGGCGGAAGTTCGCGTAACGGTCGCGACTCACAATCAAAGCGGCTGGGCGTCAAGGCATACGGCGGGGAAGTCATCACCGCGGGCAGCATCATCGTGCGCCAGCGCGGCACGCAGGTGCACCCCGGCGTCAATGTCGGCATCGGCAAAGACCACACGCTGTTCGCACTGATACCAGGCACCGTGCAATTCGCGATTAAGGGGTCGGCCAGGAAAAAAGTCGTCAACGTTCTTCCTGCCTAGCGCAGGCGCTGCGCAACGAAAAAGCCCTGCCGTTGCGCAGGGCTTTTTCGTTGCTGCGATGCGCGCCGACCATTCAATGACGCAAACCTGTATGCGACCTGATCCGCGATGGACGAAAACGGCCCATGAAATTCATTGACGAAACCATCGTCGAACTCCACGCGGGCAAAGGCGGCGACGGCTCGGCATCGTTCCGGCGTGAAAAATTCGTGCCGCGCGGCGGGCCCGATGGCGGCGACGGCGGGCGCGGCGGCAGCATTTTTGCCGTCGCCGATCGCAATATCAATACGCTGGTTGACTATCGCTTTGCGCGCATCCACCGCGCAAAAAATGGCGCCGCGGGTCGCGGCGCGGATTGCAACGGAAAATCCGCTGACGATGTGGTACTGCGCGTTCCGGCCGGTACCGTGATCAGCGATACTGAAACGAATGAAATCATGGCCGATCTTGCGGCACATGGTCAGCAGGCCCTGCTCGCCAAAGGCGGCGACGGCGGACTGGGCAATCTAAATTTCAAGTCGAGCACCAATCGTGCCCCGCGCCAGTTCACGCGCGGCATGCCGGGTGAATCGCGCAAATTGAAGTTTGAACTCAAGGTACTGGCGGACGTCGGACTCCTCGGCATGCCCAATGCCGGAAAATCGACTTTTATCCGCGCGGTATCCGCGGCGCGCCCGAAAGTGGCCGATTACCCGTTTACCACGTTGCATCCCAATCTCGGCGTGGTGCGCGTCGATGACAACCGCAGTTTCGTGGTCGCGGATATCCCGGGGCTTATCGAAGGCGCAGCCGAAGGCGCCGGCCTTGGTCACCAGTTTCTGCGCCATCTCGCGCGCACGCGCCTGTTGCTGCATATCGTCGATATTGCGCCGTTTGATGCGGATACGAACCCTGTTGCGGAGGCGCACGCGATCATCAACGAGCTGAAAAAATATGACGAGGGCCTCTTTCGCAAGCCGCGCTGGCTGGTGCTGAACAAGGCAGATCTGCTCGCGCCGGAAGACCAGCCCGCGCGCGTGCAGCAGTTCCTGGCCGATTTTGGCTGGCGCGACAAAAGCTTTATTATCTCGGCGCTGACTGGCGCCGGATGCAGGGAACTCGCTTTCGCGATCATGCGGCATCTGGATGAAAACCGGGAATTCTCCGCCGGCAGTCAGGATGCAGAGCCCGAACATTCCGTCGGCGCGCCGCACCCCAACATCTGAACTCCGCATACGATTTTTCGCATGACTACCGAACTGGCAAAAGCCGGACGATTCGTCGTCAAAGTCGGCAGCAGCCTGGTCACCAATCAGGGACAGGGCCTCGATCATGCCGCACTCAGGCGGTGGGTCGGCCAGATCGCCGAATTGCGCAAGCTCGGCCGCGAGGTCGTGCTGGTGTCGAGCGGAGCCATCGCCGAAGGCATGCGGCGCCTCGGCTGGAACAAGCGGCCCAGTGCCGTGCACGAATTGCAGGCCGCCGCCGCGGTCGGTCAGATGGGTCTGATCGAAGCGTACGAGTCGCATTTTCGCGAACACTCGCTCATCACTTCTCAAATATTGCTGACGCATGAGGACATGGCGGATCGCAAGCGCTACCTGAACGCGCGCTCGACGCTGCGCACGCTGCTCAATCTGGGCGTGGTCCCGATCATCAATGAGAACGATACCGTGGCGACCGACGAAATCCGGCTCGGCGACAATGACACGCTGGGCGCGCTGGTCACCAACCTGATCGAAGCCGACGTGCTGGTAATTCTGACCGATCAGGCGGGGCTTTTTTCGGCTGACCCGCGTAAGGACCGGCAGGCGACGCTCATCAACGCGGCGCTGGCGGGTGACCCCGAACTGGAAAAAATCGCCGGCGGCGCCGGCAGCCACATCGGACTCGGCGGCATGCTCACCAAGGTGCTCGCAGCCAAGCGCGCGGCGCGCAGCGGCGCCCATACAGTGATCGCATCCGGTCGCGAGGATCAGGTTCTCGTGCGCCTTGCGCGCGGCGAATCCATCGGCACTCTGCTCAAAGCAACCACCCAGACGCTGGCCGCGCGCAAGCAGTGGCTCGCCGACCATTTACAGGTGCGCGGCAGGCTGATCCTTGATGCGGGCGCGGTGAAAGCGCTGCGCGAGCAGAGAACAAGCCTGCTGCCGATCGGCGTTTTCGACCTGCGGGGCGAATTCGAACGAGGAGAAGTGGTCGGCTGCTGCAACCCCGAAGGCGTTGAAATCGCGCGCGGGCTGGTGAATTACAGCGCCGCCGAAACGCGCCAGATTCTGAAAACGCCGTCGAGCGAAATTCAGGCAAGGCTCGGCTACGTCGACGAACCCGAACTGATACACAGAGACAATCTGGTCCTGCTTTAGGCTTCAATTCCTGGATGTCATGTGGGCCGGCCCCGGACTGCCGCGCTGACGCGGTGGCCGAAATTACGGCGCACTCCATAGACGCGGTGTGGCCCGCGCATGGATTAACGCGTGCCGCGAGCGGAGTCCCCGCTGGGACGGCTTAACGTACATTACCGCTGCGTGGAGGAGTGCCATAAGGCACGCCGTATTTGAAGCGCTGGACAGCATCCGCCGCTGACCTGACAGGACTTCCGTCCGGACAAAAATAATCTTTATAAAGCACGCCGTGATGGCGATTGACTTCCTTGTAAACGATCCGTCGCCACTCACTTGCCCGCGCATTTACCCAGGTACCGTCTTTGCGGCCGAACGCAAAATATTTCTGCTCCACCGTGTCACACCGGATGCCTTCGTAGGATATGTTTTCGGCGCCGCTGGGACTTTTTATTATCAGCGTGTAACGCACGATCCCGTCCGCGCCGGCATAAATCGAATTGGCGTCGACGTAAAACCGGTTGTTGCTCGCAGCGCTCGGTTCGAATTGGAGCAGGTTCGCGGCCTGGGGCATGGCCGGCAGTTTGACCTCGAGTTCGACACGCGGCTTGGGTTCACCGTCGTCCTCGGCATCGGTTCGCGTCTGCGCGATCCCGGTCAGCGGAAGTGCCACGCCGCAGGCTAGCAGCGCGCGCAGAATCATTTCAAACATGCCGGGGCCTCACGCATCAGCGGGTCCCCCGCCGCTCAGGCGTGAGAGGCCATCCCGCCGAAGTGAAGCCGCCGTACCCGTCACCGTCGCAGGTCCTGCATCAACGAGGCTCTAAGCGCGGCGTGCACGACATCTATCGTTGCCTTATAAACCGGGTGATCGACACCCATCGCAAGTTCACCGCCGGCGCTCAGCGCCTGCAATACGGGCGGCGTCAGCGCAAACCGCAAGAAGTGCACCGCCGACGTCTTTTCATCGTTTGCGCGCTCCATGTCCTCGTCGGCAATTGCATACACACGGTCAAGGCCTGCAACCCGCACCCACACCCGGTCTTCGATGCCCCTGAGCAGCGCCAGCATGGTGTGACGTTCGTCCGCGTCCGTATATTCGATCAACATCGTCGCTTTCCAGTTGCTGCCGTCCGGCACCAGCGGATTGTAGGCGTCAAGCTCGTCGCGAATTCCCGCCTCCTCGAAAATTCGCTCGACGCGCAGCATTTCCTGGATCTGGTAGCGAATGGTGAGTTCGTCCTCGAAAATCAGCGTCACGTGCTCGCCGAGGGACGCCGTGCGATTTTTCTTGTGCGCGATGACCTGCGCGCGAAAGTCCTTGCGCGCTTTTGCGTAAGCTTCCAGCGTCATCAGGCTCTGCGCGGTAATGCGGGACATGGCTGCGTTCCTGTCGCGACTGTTTACAAACCGTACGCAATCCGTAATAGCGCCAACGGATGCTCCTTGCGCGCGCGGGATTCGCCCATGCCTTGCTGGATATGGCGGCCCGCGATCGGGCAGTCCGAACTGATGTAATCCGGATCCGTCGCGGCCATCTGCTTGAACACCGGGCGGCCGATTTTCATCGATTGCGCGAAGAATTCGCGTTTTACACCCCACGTCCCGTCATGACCGGAACAGCGCTCGACCGTATTGATTTCAGTGCCCGGCACCAGCGCAAGCATTTCGCGCGTCTTCTGGCCGACGTTTTGCACCCGCGAATGGCAGGGAATGTGGTACGAGACTTTACCCAGCTGCTGCTTGAAGTCGGTCTTCAGCAGTCCCTCTTTGCTGCGCAGAACCAGATATTCGAACGGATCGAACATTGCCGCCCGCACTGCCTGTACGTCGGCATCGAGCGGGAACATGAGGGGGAGTTCCTGCTTGAACATCAGCGTGCACGACGGAATCGCGGTCAGAATCGCATAGCCTTCACGCGCAAGCGCCGCCATTCGCGGAATATTGACTTCCTTCAGTTTCGCCACCGCTTCGAGGTCGCCGAGCTCCAGCTTCGGCATGCCGCAGCAGGCTTCTTTCTCGACGATCACCGCGGGAATTGCATTGTGCGCGAGTATCTTCAGCAGATCGTGGCCGATGCCCGGTTCGTTGTAATTCACGTAACACGTCGAGAATATGGCAACCTTGCCGGGCGTCGACTTGCCGTCGCGGACTGGAAATGACCCTTCGGGCCTGGCGGTAGCGCGGAATTTTGCGCCGTCATACTCCGGCAACACGCGATCCTTGTGCACACCGAGCACTTTCTCCATTACGCCGCGCGCAACGGGCGACTTGTTGGCGGCGTTGACGAAGCGCACGACCACCGGAATGGTCGCCAGCTTGCCGAGGGCGTCAGTCGCGGACAGCAGCTTATCGCGGGAGGAGGCGCCTCCGCTCCTGAACTTGAGCGCTTTTGCCCGCAGCATCAGGTGCGGAAAGTCGACATTCCACTCGTGCGGTGGTACGTACGGGCACTTGGTCATGTAACACGTATCGCAGAGGTAACAGCGGTCGACGACTTCCCAGAATTTTTGTTTTGGGACGCCGTCAAGTTCGCCGGTCCCGCCTTCATCGATCAAATCGAACAAGCGCGGGAATGCCGTACATAAATTCACGCAGCGCCGGCAGCCGTGACAGATATCGAACACGCGCTCCAGTTCGGCAAAAACTTTTTCTTCGCGATAGAAGTCAGGCGACTGCCAGTCGAGCGCGTGCCGTGTCGGGGCTTCGAGACTGCCTTCGCGAACTGCCATGTCGTACGTAGTAGGGTGTGAGGTCTTGGGCGTGAGGTGCAGGGCGTGAGGCGAAAAACGAGGGGTGAAAGTGAGGTTACCGCCTCGCTCCTCACCCCTTGCGCCTTACGGTTTTCTCAGTCAGTCAGTGCGTCGAGCGACTTCTTAAAGCGGTTGGCGTGGGAGCGTTCGGCCTTCGCCAGCGTTTCAAACCAGTCGGCAATTTCTTCGAACCCTTCCTGGCGCGCAGCTTTTGCCATGCCTGGGTACATGTCGGTATATTCGTGGGTTTCACCCGCGATCGCGGCTTTGAGGTTGTCGCGCGACTTGCCGATCGGCAAGCCGGTGGCCGGATCGCCGACGACTTCGAGATACTCAAGGTGGCCGTGCGCGTGACCGGTTTCGCCTTCGGCGGTGGAACGGAATACCGCAGCGACATCGTTCTGGCCTTCCACGTCTGCCTTCGCTGCGAAATACAGGTAACGCCGGTTGGCTTGCGATTCGCCCGCAAACGCGGCTTTCAGATTCCCTTCGGTTTTGGATCCTTTGAGTTCCATCGTATTCTCCTTAAATTCAAATGCGGGGACCGGTCCCCTGTGGACCAGCGACAAATCCAGCCGCGCGGCCATGAAAATCGCCACTTGCGCCGCACAATCTACTGGGCTGGGGCAGTAATTAGACTTAATCTAATCTGTAAACCAAGTGTAAAACGCTATGCTGCCACTGTCAATCGCACGGGACCTGTCGTCATGCGTGAGACGCGTTTGATGCCGCGTCGCGCGCGCTGTCAGGGCGCATTCACCGCATTCGCGTGACGCTCGTGGGGATTGCGATGCAGATACTTGGCAAGTTCATTCAGTGCCAGCTGATATACGTCCCGTTTGAATTCAATCACTGCTTCGAGCGGCACCCAGTAGTCGTTCCACCGCCAGGCATCGAACTCAGGCTTTTCCGACGCGCGCAGATGCACATCGCAGTCGCGACCGACGAGCCGCAGCAAATACCAGATCTGCTTCTGGCCTCTGTAGTTGCCACGCCATTCACGCCGTATCCACTGCTCCGGCACTTCATAGCGCAACCAGTCGCGCGTGCGGCCGAGTATCTTTACGTGCCCGGAACTCAACCCGACTTCTTCGTGAAGTTCGCGGAACATGGCGCGCTCCGGGGTCTCCCCCGCCTTGATGCCGCCCTGCGGAAACTGCCACGAATGCTCCTTGATGCGCTTGCCCCAGAATACTTCGTTCTTCCAGTTGCATATGATGATGCCGACATTGGGGCGATATCCGTCACGATCTATCATGTGAATCACCCTGTGCGTTCTCTATCCGGCTAGATTCTTTCACAAACCTGCGTGAAATGAAAGCCGCAATTCTAAAGCAGCAGGCGTTCCGCGTTGTGCGGGTTCATCACTGCAAGTTCGTCGACGAAGCGCGTGAATTCAAGTCCATAATTCGATTCGAGCTGTTGCGCGCGTGTGCGCAGTTCCCGCCACGTCGGCTGGCCGGGACTGCGCTTGAACGCAAACGCCGCAATATTGCCCGGCTTGCCGGCCGGCAGGCACGCCACCACCCCGTCAAACGCCTTGGCAAGGCGATTGACACAGGTCGTGAAATTGCGGTCACCACCCCACAGATTGACCACCATGATTCCGGATTCGCCCAGCACGCGTGCGCAGTCGCGGTAAAACGCCGGCGTCGACAATGCTTCGACCTGGGACTGCGCATCGTAGCCGTCGATTACTATCACATCGGCGTTGAGCCGTTCCCGGTGCAGATATGTCGCGCCGTCGTCTACCACGACGGTCAGCCGCTCGTCGTCCGGCGGCACGAGAAAATACTCGCGCGCGATCGTCACCACGCGCGGATTGACCTCGATTGCGACGGTTCGGGAGTGCGGTATGCGATGGTAAATGAACTTGGCGAGAGAACCGCCACCCAGTCCCACCATCAGCACTTCGCGCGGACCCGGGTCAAACAGCAAAAACGCCATCATGCTGCGCGTATACGCGACTTCAAGATCGTTCGGGCGCGCGATGCGCATCGAACTTTGCACAGTATCGCTGCCGATGTGCAGCGTGCGCACGCCGGATTTTTCGCTGATGTAGACAGATTCGCTGTCTTCCTCGGGTTTGCGGATGCGCCAGCTTTGCAGGAATTTCATGCGCGAGAGTTTTTCCGGAATTGCATCATGGTTGGGTAGAATAAGGTCTTTCCCTGATTTCGGGTAGCCATGCGCGTATCTAAATTCTTTTTGTCGACCCTCAAGGAAGCGCCTTCCGAAGCGGAGCTCATCAGCCACAAGCTCATGCTGCGCGCAGGTTTGATCCGCCGCCTGGGCAGCGGCATTTACAGCCTCATGCCGATGGGCCTGCGCGTCGTGCGCAAAGTGGAAGCGATCGTGCGCGCGGAGATGAACGCCGCCGGCGCGGTCGAACTGGCGATGCCCGTAGTGCAGCCGGCGGAACTGTGGCAGGAATCCGGCCGCTGGCAGGCCTACGGGCCTGAACTGCTGCGTTTCAAGGACCGCCATGAGCGCGACTTCGTGATCCAGCCGACCTCGGAAGAAGTCGTCACCGACATCGCGCGACACGAAATCAAGAGCTATCGCCAGTTGCCGCTGCACTTCTACCAGATCCAGACCAAATTCCGCGACGAAAGAAGGCCGCGCTTCGGCGTCATGCGCGGGCGCGAATTCGTGATGAAGGACGGCTACTCGTTTCACGCCAGCCACCAGGACCTCGAGCGCGAATACGGCAATATGTACGACACCTATACGCGCATATTCACGCGTCTGGGGCTCAAGTTTCGCGCGGTGGCCGCGGACACCGGCTCGATCGGCGGCACCGGATCCCACGAGTTCCACGTGCTGGCGGATTCCGGCGAGGACGCAATCGCTTTCTGCCCGGCGTCGGATTACGCTGCCAACATCGAACTGGCCGAAGCGCTGGCATCACCTGCCGCACGCGCGGTTCCCGGCGTACCCATGGCAAAGGTAGCCACGCCGTGTGTACGCACTATCGATGACCTGTGCCGGTTGCTCGGTATTCCCCCGCAGAAAACCGTCAAGACGCTCGTCTATCAGGGCGTGGACGGACTGGTTGCGTTGATCCTTCGCGGCGATCATGCGCTGAACGAAATCAAGGCCGGGAAACTGCCAGCGCTGCAATTGCCGTTGCTGCCCGCCGTCGAGGCTGACGTGCGCGCGGTCTTCGGCGCCGGATTTGGCTCGCTGGGTC
>JAYWDM010000611.1:0-3211 GCA_043779885.1 Betaproteobacteria bacterium
AAAGTCCGCGCCATGGAAATCATCGACGAACTCGAGCCCGTCAAGCGCGGCATCTACGCGGGCGCGGTCGGCTATCTCGGTTTCAACGGCGACATGGACGTGGCGATCGCATTGCGCACCGCGGTTGTCAAGGACGGCATGCTCCACGTGCAGGCCGGTGGCGGTGTGGTTGCCGACTCCGTGCCGCAGGCCGAATGGCAGGAAACGCAGAGCAAGGCGCAGGCCTTATTGCGCGCCGCGGAAATGGCCGAGGCCGGTCTCGACAGCAGATTGCCGGATTAAATCCGCTGGATTGATTATCGGCGGCGGCGCGACTCCCCGCCGCGGTTAGCTGCAACCGGCCTCGCGCGAAGGCAACATTTGTCGAAAAATTTTACAGTTCCGATTTCTTTGGGCCACTGATTTCGCGCAACATGCTGATAGCATGTGTTTGTTTTTTTCTGGCACGAAGTGTGCATTAAGTCACGCGTGAGCTGGCGGGGAGCGCGATCCGGGCGGGCAGACGAAGAATCAATCGGGGCGATCATGGAAATAACGACCGTTTTGTTGCTGGTAATAGGGTGGCTCTCGATCAGTTGTGGGGTCGCACGGGTGCTTGGCGGCGCGTGTGATATAGGGAAAACCCCGGCGGAGGGATGGAACGACATCAATGTCGCAAGCACCGCCCCGAGTCTGGCAGACGATGATTATTGTCTCGGGCTTATTCTGGAGTGCGCGGCCAAGCCTCCAGCTACGCGTTTTCCGGTGCTAATTCAGCGGAGTTCCGGTAACAGCGCGTACGTAGCTGCGCCGCCGGGCTAGCCACCACACCAGTGCCGGCAGCAGCAGAAACGATCCTGGCAGCGCGAGCACAACCAGATACGGACTCATGTTTCTGAGCCGCCGCAGGCGCGCCGTGATCGATGCACGGCGCTCCGGCGACCAGCGCGTTCGGTTGCGCGTCCGCGTCAGCAACGGCATCCACCCGCTGACCCGGAGCATTCCGCGTAACGACGGTCTGATTGACGCGGGGGTCGCGGCAACAGCAAGCGCCGTTGACTGAAATTTCGGCTTCAAGAGGCAAACCCTTGTTTGAATGTCGTCGCGACTGTCGATGCCGCGACAGCGGCGCTGCGGACACTTTGCGTGGCCCGTTCCGCTGTGGCAGGGGTTTCGACGCGCATCGCGGCCGGATGCTGGCGCTCAAAGTAGCCGGCGCGAAAGCCCAGGCAGAATTCGTCGAGCCCTACCATGCCATACGGGGAGAGCTTGCCGCCGCTCCTGCGTGAGAATTCGCCCTTGAGAAAGCCTGCTGCGAAGTCGGGCGACCAGCCGTTCGTTTCGGCAAGCGCTTTGCATTTTTGTTCGGATAATAGTTTCATATTGCCTCCCCATTTGTTCCAGTGCGGGAAATCATCGCAATTTCCGGGCCATGCTTTGGTGGCCGGCGGCAATTCGACGCAAGTGCACTAAAACGGGGCAAACCTGCTTACGCGAGGGGGGGCAGTTAAATTTCTGCGGCGCCGGCCCGGTGCACGCCGGAATCCAGTGCATTCAATCGCCTGGACACCGGCGTGCGAGACTGTGACGAACTTGATCGGAGCCTATCTAGTAATTTACCGTTTTAACGCCGGCGACCTTGGCTGCGACTTCGGATATCAGCGCCGAGTGTTGGTCCCGGGCGACGACGCCTGTGAGGGTAACCGTGCCCTGATCGGCGCCGATGGCGATTTGCATTTTCGCGGTGCGCGGATCGGCGCGCAGCGCCGCGCGCACGTGGCTCTCAAGCGCAAGGTTCCTGAGCATTTGTCTTGATTGCTCGGTTTCCTGAAATTCCGGGTCCGCGACCAGCGCCATCAGTTCGTCTGCGCATTCCTCGACCGACACGCGCTCGGTGTTGAGTACCAGGTCGTAGCGGTCGGAATGTTGCCAGCTGACGTCGAAATGCCGGCGCGTGATCGCGGTGATCGCTTCCTCCGAAAGTTTGATTTCGTTGGTGACGAATTCCTCGTCGTCCGTGTCAAGCCTCTCCATCATGCGCTGGACGCGGACTATCACCGGCGCGCAGACCCGCACGCAAATCACATGCCGGATCGGGCGCAGCAGGTGCGCCGCGCCCCAGCCGCGGATGACCGCGACACTGTTGCTTTCCGCCAGCGCGAGCGTTTCGTCCACGGTATAAATCGCCATGCTGGTCTTGTCGGTCGTCAGCCGTTCCCAGATGTTGGCTTTGCCGTCGAGAAAGCGGATGACATGACTTTTTCTGAGGCGCATCTTGTTGGCAAGATGGTCGATGATTTCATGGTAGACAACAGGTTTGCCCATGCGCTCCGCCACGATCGTGGCAACGTCCTTGCCGAGTGAGCCCATTTCACGGGTCATTGCGATGAGTGGCATACGTAGCTACCTCGTGAATTGATGGAGCGCAAGAAAGCAAGGCACAATATCACCACGGCACATGGTGTGGCGTGTGTTTTGTTTCGAGCGTGACGCCGTGAGCGATTTAAAGGGCATGGTTGAGTCGATGTCTCTCGAATCCGTTTTCGCGCAATGCGCCGTCCTAGTGGAACTGGCCGAGTTTATTGGTAAATCAGGCATTGCCCGGTCAAAACACTCATTCACTTCAAAGAATAATATGAAAAGCATGAAGCATGCCCGGATACGTCCAGGGCAGATAACAATTTATCCCGCAGTTTACATAGGAGCAGCGCTTTGCTGCAATGCGCCAATGCGCTAGTGCCGGCATGTCTTTCATAGGCTTGGCCGCACCCGGTTTCAGCCGCCGTAACCCGGCCCGTTATTTGGTATTCAGCGTCGTCACGGAATCCCGCGGCCGCGGGTTTTCGCCGCAGCGTGCTCATCGTGTTTCGCCCCGGGATTGGCGGCATGCGCAAGCGGTGCAATAATAGCCGCGTGAATTCCCGCGATTACCCTGCCGAATTATTGCGCTGGCGCAGGCGCCAGCCTGCCGCCTGATGGCCCTGTCGCCGCGCAGGGATGATCCGCGACCCGGCCCCTGAAGGGATGTGTAGCCGAGCGGGGCCAATTCGGAAAAACGGCGGGCCTATTCGCTGGTAGCCAAAAAAAATCCATTAATCCAGCCGTTAATCAATAAGATAGATGGTTTTATGCTGCTCATGATCGACAACTACGATTCTTTCACCTACAACCTGGTGCAATACTTTGGCGAACTCGAACAGGAAGTCGCCGTGTATCGCAACGACGAAATCAC
>JAYWDM010000612.1:0-3194 GCA_043779885.1 Betaproteobacteria bacterium
CGCCGACGCACGAGCGGCACGCGCCGGCGCACACGACGGTGAAGGATGCGGTGACGGAGAAGCGCAAAGTATGGTTTCCGGAAACGGGTTTCGTCACGATCCCGGTGTATGACCGCGACAGGCTGCCGGTCAACGCGCGTTTCAGCGGGCCGGCGATCGTGGAGCAGATGGACACGACAACGGTGGTGCCGCCGCGCGCGCGGGTGCGCAGTGACAGGCTCGGTTATCTGCACATGGAAGTCGCGCCCCTGCGCGCAAAAGGGGTGTCCTGAACATGGCTGCGAAAAAAACCAGGGCAGCGCGCCCGGTCGATCCGATCAAAGCGGAAGTGGTCGCGCGCTATCTGCTCGCAACCGCCGAGGAAATGGGCGCGACCCTCATGCGCACGGCGTTCTCGCCGAACATCAAGGAGCGCGCCGATTGCTCGACCGCCATATTCGATGCGCAGGGCCAGGTAATCGCGCTGGCGCAACGCGTGCCGATACATCTGGGCTCGATGGTCGGCGCGGTCGACGAGATACTCAGGCGCTACGCGCTCGCCGAAATCCTGCCGGGGGACCAGTTCGTCGCCAACGATCCGTACAACGGCGGCGGCACGCATCTGCCCGACATCAATATTATCGCGCCGGTGTTCATCGGCAGGAAGATCGTCGCGTTCGTCGCCAACATCGCGCATCACGCCGATGTCGGCGGCATGGTGCCGGGCTCGGAAGCCGCGGTGTGCAAAAGCATTTACCAGGAAGGCCTCCGCATTCCGCCCGTGCGCATCATGCGCGCGGGGAAGATGAACCGTGACGTGATCGACATCATACTGCTCAACTCGCGCACGCCGGACGAGCGCATCGGGGATTTGAAGGCGCAGTTTGCGGCGAATAACGTCGGCATGAAGAGCGTGCTCGGGTTGTTCGCGCGTTACGGCGTGGCGGACACCGCCGCGACGATCGCCGCGTACCTCGATTTCACTGAGAAGCGCTTCCGCGCGGCGATCGGCCGTTTGCCGCCGGGGCGTTACGTGGCGGAAGATTTTCTCGACGGCAACACCGAGAGCGAGCGCTGCCGCATCCGGCTCGCGATGACGGTGGGGCGCGGCCGCATCGATTTTGATTTTGCGGGTTCGGACAGACAGCTCGAAAGCGCGCGCAACATTCCGTATCGCGCGCTGCTCGCGACGGTTTACACCGTTGCCAAGAGCCTGCTTGATCCGGACGTGCCGGCCAATGCGGGCTATTACCGCACGCTGAACATTACCGCGCCGGCCGGTTGCGTCGTCGGACCGGTGCCGCCCGCGGCGATCGGCTGCCGTTCGATTTCCGCGAGTGTGCTGGGCGACGTGATCGCCAATGCGCTGTCGCAGGCGATGCCGCACAAGGCGCTTGCCGGCAGCGGGCCGCATCATCTGTACGTGCTGGCGGGGACCGATCCGCGCAGCGGCGCCTATTTCGTCAACTACGAAACGCTGGCCGGCGGCATGGGCGCGCGCGCCACTCGCGACGGCGTGGACGGGGTGCGCGTGCATGCGTCCGGCTCGTCCAATCTGCCGGTGGAGGCGCTCGAACATGCGTATCCGTTCCGCGTCGAGCGCTATGCGCTGTGGGAGGGTTCCGCCGGCGCGGGCAAATACCGCGGCGGCATGGGGGTCGTGCGCGACTACCGCGTGCTCGCGGACGATATCGTCGTCAGCCTGTCGTCCGAGCGGCAGAATGTCGCGGCGGGCGGCATGCACGGCGGCCATGACGGCGCGCGCGGGGCGTTCATTCTGAACCCCGGCACGCCGCAGGAGAAAAAGCTGCCGGCCGCGGCCGGCGAACTCGCGTTGCCGCGCGGCAGCGTATTGCGTATCTGCACGCCGGCGGGCGGCGGTTACGGCGAACCCGCGCAACGGGATGCGGCGGCCGGTGAACGCGATGCGCGCGAAGAGCGGCTGGCGAAGTGAAACGATCGCCCGTGCGTGTCAACCATGTGCATTTGCGGCAATATGTGAAGTTGCTGACGGCATCAGACAGATCCGGCAGCCGCCAGTCCGCTACCAGGGAGCCCGACCATGAATAAACCCGTCACCGAATTCAGCACCATCTCCGCCGCGCGCGCCAACTATCCCGCGCTCGAGCGCTGGACCTACATGGATCTCGCCGGCCGCGGCGTGCTCTCGCGCGGGGTGCGCGCCGCGATCGACGCCCACCTTGACGAACGCATGATGAACGGCGGCGACAAGGAGAAATTCTTCGCGCTCATCGAAGGCGCGCGCGCGCGGTTCGCGCAGTTGATCAATGCCGAGCCCGACGAGATCGCCTACACGAAGAATATTTCCGACGGCCTGAACATGATCGCGACCGGTCTAGACCTGCGCAGTGGCGACAACGTGATCGTATGTCCGCAGCTTGAGCATCCGAACAACGTGTATCCGTGGTTGAACCTGCGGCGCAATGGACTCGAAGTGCGCACGGTCAAACCGCGCCACGGCCATATTCCGGTCGACGAGATGATCGAGCGCATCGACGGCGGCACGCGTGTCGTCACGGCCTCGACCGTGACGTTTGCGCCGGGATTTCGCACCGGCGTCGACGCGCTTGGCCAGGCATGCCGCGAGCGCGGCGTGCTGTTGCTGGTCGATGGCGCGCAGTCGGTCGGCGTGCTGCACACGGACGTGAAGACATCCAATATCGACGCGCTTGCGGTGTCGACGCAGAAAGGCCTGCTCGGACTCTACGGCATGGGTTTTCTCTATTGCCGCCGCGAGTGGGCGGAAAAAATGCACCCCGCGTACCTGGCGCGCTTCGGCGTCGATCTCGGCGAGGCTCACGAGGCGTCGATGGGTGACGAGCAATTCAGGCTGATGGGAGCTGCGCGGCGCTTCGATCTGGGCAACTATAACTATGTGGGTGCTGCGGCGGTCAATGCGTCGATGACCGAGTTGCTCGGCCACGGCACGGCCGCAATCGAGCGTCACGTCACTGAACTAGGCCATGCGCTTGCGCAGGGATTTCTCGACCTGGGCCTGCCGGTGTCCGGCGGTGCGCCGGGGCCGCACCTTGCGCACATCGTCACCGTGGGCAGCATGGACGACAATCATTACGGCACGGGCGACGAGCGCTACAACCGGCTCTACGCGTGGCTCGGCGAAAACCGCGTCAAGCTCTCGATCCGGCGCGGCGTGCTGCGCTTTTCGCTGCATCTTTACAACAACCGGGACGACG
>JAYWDM010000613.1:0-9115 GCA_043779885.1 Betaproteobacteria bacterium
ACGTCCGCCAAGGGTGATCATGAATACACTGTACCGCATGAAGAACGTTGTGTCCAGTCATTCTTGTGGGCAATCCTCAGCCCCAAGGGAGAGGGAAGCGAAACCCTCCTCCCGCGGGGAGAGCGAAGGGTTCTTTGCGGCGCAATATTGAGAAGACATGCCTTCGCCTATCCCCGTTCCCGATCTGGCAACGTTTTTTAATCCGTCCTCCGTCGCATTCGTCGGCGCGACGGAAGACATGTCCAAGTTCGGCGGCCGCGCCCTGCATCAGATGATCGAATTCGGTTATCGCGGACGCGTTTATCCGGTCAATCCGCGGTATTCGAATCTGCGCGGCCATGCGTGCTACCCCAGCATTGCCGACCTGCCCGAGACGCCGGATCATGTCGGCATCGTGATCGCCGCCGAGCGCGTGCTCGACGTTTTGCGCCAGTGCGCCGGCAGGGGTGTGCGCTTCGCGACGGTATTCACCTCCAACTTCGGTGAAACCGGCCAAGCGCAGGGCCGCGCCTTGCAGGACGAGATCGTGGCCTTCGCGCGCGCGAACGGGCTGCGCCTGCTGGGGCCCAACTGCAACGGACTCGTCAATTTCGTCGACGGCTTCGCGATGGCGTCGACCGCCTCGATCAACGGCCCGCGCAAACCCGCGGGCGACGCGGGCCTCGTTTGTCACAGCGGCGGACTCGGCCAGATGAACATCATGTGGCGCGCGCAGGAAGCGGGCCTTGGCATCACCTACGAAGTGAGCTGCGGCAATGAAGCCGACCTCGACGCCATGGATTTCATGCGGTTCATGCTCGACGATCCGCACACCAACGTCGTCATGGTCGCCGCCGAAACCATCCGCGACGGACGCAAATTCGAGGCCGTGGCGCGGCATGCCGCCGAGCGCGAAAAACCGATCGTGATGCTCAAGTTCGGGCGCACCGAGGCCGGGCGGCGCGCCGCGGAGTCGCACACCGGCGCCATGACCGGCAGCGACGACGTGCACGATGCGGCATTCCGCCAATTCGGCGTTTTGCGCGTGCATGATTGCAACGAACTGTATGAAGTCGCGAAGCTGCTCCGGCGGCGCAAATGGCCGCGCGGCAATCGCGCCGCCGCCCTGTCCGGCTCGGGCGGGCATTCCGTGCTGATGGCCGATCTCGGCGCGGGCGTGGGCATCGAATGGGTAGCTTACGACGCACGGACCTGCGGGCAACTGCGCGAACTCATCCCCGGCTTTGGCGCCGTGTCCAATCCGACCGATCTCACTTCCGCGCTGACCGGTTCGCGTAGCCTGTTTCAGGACGCGCTCAACATCGTCGCACGCGCTGACGGCGTCGATGTCCTGATTCCGGTGCTGGTTGCCCCCACGGTCGCCGCCATCGAAGCGGTGGCAGAACTCGCCGCAACCATCGACAAGCCGGTGGCCGTGCTGTGGACGGGCTTTTGTCCGGCCAATCCGCAGATCACCGCGGCAACACTCGTCGCGCGCGGATTGCCGGTTTATCGGGACGCGTTGACTTGCCTGAAGGCAGTGCGCGCGGCCATGACGTACGGTGAATTTCTGCGCCGGCGCGAGGCGCAAGCCAGGCACCCGCCGGTGCGCCCGCCCGGCATGGACCCGCTGCGCGCGCAAAGCCTGCTCGCCGCGGGAGGCGACCGCTTGACGGAACGCGCGTCCAAGGAAATTCTCGCTGCGTACGGTCTGCGCGTAACGCGTGAACGACTCGCAGAGAGCGCAACCGACGCGGTCGCGATTGCGCGTGCGATGGGCGGGCCGGTCGCGCTGAAAATGGAATCGCCCGACATTCCGCACAAAACCGAAGCGGGCGCCATCCGCCTCGGCATTGAGGGCGAGGCGGCAATCCGCCGCGCCTATGCCGAAGTCAGCGCCGCCGCGCAACGCTTTAACCCCGCCGCGCGCGTAAATGGCGTGCTGATCCAGGAGATGGCGCCGCCGGGGGTCGAAGTCATGCTCGGCATCGCGTCCGACCCCGTGTTCGGCGCGGTCATCGTTGCCGCGCTCGGCGGCATACATGTCGAAGTACTGCACGATGTCGCCTACCGCATCCCGCCCGTAACCACGGCGGACGCGCACGCAATGCTGCGCGAACTGCGCGCCTACGCGCTCTTCGCAAACGTGCGTGGCGCGCGCGCACGCGACATCGACGCGTTGTGCGACACTATCGTCCGGTTGTCGTGGCTCGCGCTCGACCTGGGCGAACGCATTGCCGAGGTCGACGTCAATCCGCTGACCGTGCTTGAAGAAGGCGCGGGCGTGCGCGTGGTCGACGCGCTGATCATACGAAAGCAATCTGCATGAACACTGCGCAATCCGAACTGCTCGTCGACCATCAAGAAGGCGTCGTCTGGCTGACGTTCAACCGCCCGCAAAAAGCCAATGCGCTGTCGCTGCCGCTGCTCACGGACTTCGCGCGGGCGCTGGCTGACGCCGCGCAACGAACTGAGGTGCGCGCCGTCGTCGTGACCGGCGCGGGCGCGCGGAATTTTTCAGCGGGCGCGGATCTTTCGCGGCCGGCGGAGAACGCCGCAGCCTATCTGGCGCAGCGGCGCGCGCAGTTCGCGGCCTCACTGCTGGCGCTGCTCGACTTCGGCAAACCCGTTGTTGCCGCGGTGAATGGCGCCGCATGCGGCGCGGGCATGATGATCGCGCTTTTGTGCGACGCCGTGATCGCCGGCGACGCGGCGCGTTTTTCCCTGCCGGAAATCAACAAGGGGCTGCCGGCGCTGCCCGGAGTCGCCATCGTCAAGGATCGCTACGGCAGCGCGCTGGCGGCGGATCTCGTTTTGAGCGGCAGGTGGATGGCGGCAAACGAAGCGCACGCGCGCGGTCTCGTCAAAGAGGTGGTCGCCCAAAACGAACTGGCCGCATCCGCGCAAAAAATCGCGCTTGCGCTCGGCGCATACGACGCGCACGCGTTTGCCGCGAACAAGGTGTTGCTGAACAGCACGCTGAAGACCGCGCTCGCCGCGGCGCTGCTGGCGTCCGCGGAATTTCACGGACATGCGGACCCGCACTGAATGCGATGACAGACCAACCGGCGCCCGCCACCGAAAACCGTCGCGCAGCGGGCCGCACCTCGCGCAATAAATGCAAACCGCGGTTCAGGAAAAGATGAACCGGATTTCATCGCTCGCACTCGTAATCGCGGCGACCGTATCGCTCGCGCCAGCGGTGCACGCGCAAACCTTCCCGACCAAACCCATACGGCTGATCGTGCCGTTTGAGAAGGTGGGCGCGCCCGGACTCGTTAGCCGCAGGCCCGTTCGCGGGCAGGGCGCGCAGGCCGCCGGATTTTACAAGATGGCCTCCGCAGTAACGCTACCCTTCCCGACCAAACCCATCCGGCTGATCGTGCCGTTTTCAGCAGGCGGCCCCGCCGACCTGCTCGCGCGCATGATCGGCGAAAAACTGCAGCGCAGTCTCGGTCACACCGTCGTCGTCCTGAACAAGGACGGCGCCGGCACGGTACTCGGCGTCGATATGGCCGCCAAAGCGAGCCCTGACGGCTATACGTTGTTGCTCGGCAATGTGGCCATGGTCATCAATTCAAGCGCCGGCAAACGCCTGCCGTACGACTTGCAGAAAGACCTTGTGCCGGTGACGCTGGCGTTTACCCAGCCGCTCATACTCGTGATCAATCCGGCATTGCCGATCAACTCGCTCAGGGAATTCATCGATTTTGCCAAAGCCCATCCGGGCAAGCTCAAGTACGGCTCGTCGGGCGTCGGCACGTCGATCCATCTCACCTCCGAATTGTTCCGCGCTGCCGCCGGCATCGAACTCACGCACATTCCGTACAAGGGTGCCGCGCCCGCGCTGACTGAACTGCTCGGCGGGCAGATCGATCTGATGTTCCCGGGCATCACGCCGGTGGTCGCGCACGTAAGGGCCGGCAAATTGAAGGCACTGGGGCTCACCAGCCGCAAACGTTCGCCCGCGCTGCCCGACGTGCCGACGATGATCGAGCTCGGCGTCGCGGACTTCGAATCGACCGGCTGGTACGGCGTGCTCGTGCCCGCCGGCACGCCGAATAATCTGGTGACGCGCCTGAATCGCGAATTGGTGGCGGTGCTCAATCTGCCGGACCTGAAAGAACGGCTGGCGAGCCAGGGCGGTGATGCGGTTTCGTCGACACCCGCGCAGTTCGCGGCGTTCATCGCCGCGGAACTCGCGAAATGGACGCGCGTGATCCGCGCCGCCAACATCCGAATCGACTGACGGCGCATGTCAAAATGAGCGTAGAGCAGGCGGCTCGCCTGCATCGGTTGCATTGCGGGCGCGTCGACCGCGCTAAAATTCACCCCTACTTTCCATCCACTACCGGCAGGAGCGACTACCGATGTCCGCACACGAAGCAAGCAGTGACAACCGTTACACCCGCGGCATCGCCGAATTCGTTTCCACCCTGCGCTACGAATCGATTCCCGCTGACGTGCTTGCGCGCATCAAGCTCCTCATGCTCGATGCGCTCGGGTGCGCACTCTACGGCGCCGACCTTGAATGGACGCGCATCATGCAAAAGCGGCTCGGCGAACTCGACACCACGCAGGCGTGCGCGGTGTGGGGAACGCGGCAAAAGCTGTCGGCACCCCACGCCGCGCTCGTCAACGGCACCCAGGTGCAGGGCTTCGAACTCGACGACGTGCACCGCCAGGGCGTGCTGCACGTCGGGGCGGTCGTGCTGCCCGCGCTGATTGCCATTGCCGAAATGCGCCCCGGCATGAGCGGTCGGGAATTTCTCGCGGCGGCGGTCGCGGGATACGAGATCGGCCCGCGGGTCGGCATTTGCATGGGTCCCGAGCATATCGCGCAAGGCTGGCATTCGGGCGCAACCCTCGGCGTATTTTCCGCCGCTGCGGGCGCCGCGCGCGCACTCAAACTCGACGCCGGCAAGACCGTGCATGCGCTGGGCATCGCCGGCACGCAGGCGGCGGGCCTTATGGCGGCGCAGTACGGCGCGATGGTCAAGCGCATGCACGCCGGACGCTCGTCGCAAAGCGGGCTCTATGGCGCGCTCTTCGCGGACGCCGGCTTCACCGGCATCGTCAACGTGCTGGAAAGCGAATACGGCGGCTTCTGCACGACGTTCTCGCGTTCGCACGACCGCTTCAAGCTCGAAGAGCTCATCGCCGGCTTCGGCTCGGTGTGGCAGACCATGGGGGTCGCGCTGAAATTCTACTCCTGCGTCGGCAGCAACCACACCACGCTCGATGCGATCCGGCTCATGCAGCAGGAGCGCCCGTTCGGCGCGGACGACGTGGCGAAGATCGTCGTGCACGGCTCGCAGGTCACGATGGACCACGTCGGCTGGAAGTACGTGCCGCAGGGGCTCACCTCCGCACAACTCAATCTGCCGTACTGCGTGGCCACGTGGCTCCTGGACGGCGACTGCTTCGTCAACCAGTTCACCGAAGACAAAGTCGCCGATCCGCTGCGCATGAATCACGCGGAAAAGGTCAGCGTGCAACACGACGCGGTAATCACCGCCAAAGGTTCGAAGTTCCGCCACATGGTGCGCGTCGAAGTTCATCTCGTGGACGGCACCAGGATGGAGCGCACGGTCGAAGCCGGCCGCGGCAACGAAAACAATTTCGCCTCCACGGCCGAAGTGTGCGAAAAATTCGAGAAGCTCGCTGCCGCGGCGCTGCCGCGCGCCCAGGTCGAACAATTGCGCGACGCGATGCTCGGACTCGAAACAATCAAGGACGCAGCGCAGATTGCCCGGTTGCTGGCGAAGGCTTGACGCGCGAATGCGCCGCTTTCTGATGCGATTTCCTGCCGCGCGAGGCTATAATACTTGCAGTCCGGATCGTCGGGCATCAATCCACGGCACTACGGCAACAGATTAAGGGGGAAGACATGAAATCCAGGCTGCGCCTTGTGCTGCTGACGTGGCTGGCGCTGACGGGCACGGTCCACGCCGACGCGCTGGACAAGATAAAAAAAGACGGCGTGCTGGTGGTCGGCGTTCGCAACAGCATGCGGCCGTTCGGGTTTATCGACAAAGCAAAGATGGAACTCGTGGGCTATGACATCGATTTTGCGCGCGCCATTGCCGGCAAACTCGGCGTCAAGCTGCAATTGAAATCGTCCGACGCCAAATCGCCCGACGCGCCCCTCATCCCGCTGCTGCAGGACCATAAGGTCGATCTTATCGCGGGCGCCATGACCAAGAGCGCCGAGCGCATGGAGTGGATCGATTTCAGCCTGACTTATTACGTTACGGGGCAGACCTTTCTGGTAAAAAAAGGGGCGGTCAAGGCCGTGTCCGACCTCGCGGGAAAGAAAATAGGCACCGGGCGGAAATCCACCGCGGTGGGCAACCTGGAAAAAGTGCTGCCAGGCAGCACCATTGTCCGGTTCGCAAACTACCGGGAAGCATTCAGGGCGCTCAAGGAGGGGGGCATCTCCGCGGTATGCACCGATGCAACCATCCTCGAGGGGTTACTCGCGGCAGATCCGCGCAAGGCCGCGTACGAGATTCTCGATACGAAGATCTCCACTGAGCCCTACGGACTCGGTATCCGCAAGGGTGAGCCGCGATTTCTTGAATTTGTGGACCGCGCCCTGCTCGAACTCGAGCAGAGTGGCGAAGCCGCGAAAATTTATGACAAATGGTTTGGCAAAGACTCTGGCTTGTACATCAAGCGCGCCTTCACGATTACTGCGGACAAGTAGCGTGTTTATCGCTGGCCTCAAAGGGACCCTGCGCATGCGGGTGAACCTGGCGCTAACGCTGACGCTTCTCGCGTGCGCCGCGACGGCCGCCGCGCAAAACTACCCGGCCAAAACCGTGCGCATCGTCGTGCCGTTTCCGCCGGTGGGCGCCGCCGATCTGCTGGCGCGCACACTCGGCCAGAAGCTTGCGGAAGCGACGGGCCAGCAATTCATCGTGGACAACCGGCCCGGCGCCGGAGGCAACATCGGCGCGGAACTGGTGGCTGCCGCGGCGCCCGATGGTTACCTGCTGATCATGGCGCCCGTAACCACCTACGCCGTGGGGATGGCGGCTTACAGCAAGCTCAACTGGCACATCGAGAAAAGCCTCGTGCCGGTCATACTGTGCGCCAACATCCCGCATCTGCTGGTCGTCCATCCGGCGTTGCCGGCAAAAAACGTCAGGGAAGTCATTGCGCTCGGCAAAGCGCGTCCGGGTGAACTGAACTTCGCATCGCAGGGCAACGGCACGCTGTCGCACCTCGAGCAGGAAATGTTCAAGCAGCTCGGCGGCTTCACGGCCAACCACATCCCGTACAAAGGCAGCGCGCCGGGACTTGCCGATCTGATTCCCGGCAACGTGCAGCTCTTTTTCGACAGCATCCCCTCCGCGGCGCCGTACGTGAAATCAGGCCGCCTGCGCGGCATCGGTGTAGCGTCGTCGAAACGCTCGCCGGCGCTGCCCGACCTGCCGACGATCGGCGAATCGCTCAAGGGCTTCGAAGCCGACAGCCTGTTCGGCCTCATGGCGCCGGCAGGCACGCCGCGCGACGTTATTGCAAGGCTGAATGCGGAAGTGCAAAAAGTGCTTTCTGGCGCCGACATCAGGGAAAAGCTGCTTGCGCAGGGCGGACTGGTGCAGGGCGGCACGCCGGAGCAGATGGCCGCGCAAATCCGCGCCGACGTCGAGAAGTGGGGCAAAGTCGTGCGCACCGCGAACGTCAGAATCGAATAGCCGGGGCACGGTGCAGGGTAGAATCGCGTTTTTGTCCACGGAACCCCCATGAGAGAAGATGCGCGCGACGCGGCCGGCCGCGTCAGCGAACAGCGTTTGTGGCAGCGCCACACCGAAATGGCCGAGATCGGCGCGATTCCCGGCAACGGCGTCAACCGCGCGGCGCTGTCAAAGGAGGATATCGCCGCGCGCAGGCTGCTCCTGTCATGGGCCGCACAGCGCAAGTTCGCGGTCAGCGTGGACGGCATCGGCAACCTTTTCGTGCGGCGCGCCGGTACCGACGCCCACGCCGCACCCATCATGACCGGCAGCCACATGGACTCGCAGCCGCGCGGCGGCCGCTTCGACGGCATCTACGGCGTGCTGGCGGGATTCGAAGCGCTCGAAGCGATGGACGAAGCCGGTGTTACGACCCGCCGCCCGGTCGAAGTTGTCGCGTGGACCAACGAAGAAGGCGGCCGCTTTGCGCCCTGCACGATGGGTTCGATGGTATTTACCGGCGCGCGGCCGCTGGCCGACGTGCTTGAAGTGACCGACAACGATGGGGTGAAACTGCGCGATGCGCTCGCGGCCACACTTGCCGCCACACCTGCCGCAGGCAAGCGCGAATTCGGGTCGCCGGCCGCGGGCTACATCGAAGCCCACATCGAGCAGGGTCCACTGCTCGAAAACGCGCACAAGACGATCGGGGTGGTTACCGGCATCCAGGGCCTGCGCTGGTTCAACATCGAAGTCTCCGGCAAAACCGATCATGCCGGCACCACGCCTCTCGCGTTGCGCAAGGACGCGGTGCGCGACGCAATTGCGATCATCAATGCGCTCACCGAGCTCGCGCGCGACCCGGCCGACGTCACGCGCTTCACGGTGGGCCGCATGCTGGTGACGCCGAACTCGCCGAATTCGGTGGCAAGCCATGTGTTGTTTTCGGTGGACCTGCGCCATCCCGATCCCGTGCGCATCGATGAACTGGGTGCCGCGGTCGAACCACTGGCGCGCAAGGCCGCGAAATTCTGTGCCGTGAAGGTCACTCCCACGCTGCACGACGACCCCTGCGTGTTCAACCCGCAGGTTACGGATACCGTTGAGGACGCGGCGGCCAGGCTCGATCTGCCGCTCATGCGGCTGTCGTCCGGCGCGAGCCACGACGCGATGTACATGGCGCGCGTATGCCCGACCGGCATGCTATTCGTGCCGTGCGAAAAAGGCATTTCACACAACGAGGCGGAAAACGCCGCGCCCGCCGACCTCGCCGCGGGTGCCCGCGTACTGACTGCCGCGCTGGTCGAACTCGCCAACCGCTAGTTTTTGCGACCGCAGGCACGAGGATGCACTTTTCATCCTCCCCTTCAAGGCATAGGTATCTACACATCTGCATGAAACCCCTTCCCCCTCGACGGGGGAAGGCGGGGATGGGGGTGAAAAAGTTGCATATG
>JAYWDM010000614.1:0-3183 GCA_043779885.1 Betaproteobacteria bacterium
CTGGCGGACGTCAAGCTCTCGCATGAGTACCGGGGTTGGCTGCTCGACGCAAGCGTAAAGAACCTGTTCAACCAGAAATACTTCTCTTACGGCATATTCACCGGGTTTCCGACATTCAGCGCGTACCCCGCGCCCGAGCGTTCGGTGTTCGTTTCCGCGCAATACACGTTCAAGTAATCCAGGTAATACTTCCCGGAACGGCGCCGTGCGCAAACACGGCGCCGTTTTCTTTTATCGAGCAACTTTGCTATTGTTGCGCCCATGCAACAGATGACCAGCGCGGGGCTGTATCTCCGGTTATTGAAATATGTCGCTCCGTACTGGCGCGTTTTTGCGCTGTCGCTCGCCGGCATGGTGATCGTCGGGCTGACCGAAGTCGCGTTGCCGGCGTTGATGAAGCCGCTGCTCGACGGTACTTTCGTGCACAAGGACGAAGCGCTGATGCGCTGGATGCCCGCGGTGATCATCGCGCTCGTCACCGTCCGCGGCGGCGCGGAGTATGTGGCTTCCTACTGCATCAACTGGGTCGGCAACAAGCTGGTGATGGACCTGCGTGAAGCGATGTTCGGCAAACTGCTGACGTTGCCGACACCGTACTACGACGATCATGCCAGCGGCAACCTGATTTCCAAGCTCACCTATGACGTGACGCAGGTCACCGCCGCCGGTACCAGCGTGCTGACGGTGGTATTCAAGGACGCCGTATCGCTGGTGGGGCTGTTGGCTTACATGTCCTGGCTCAACTGGAAACTGACGCTGCTCGCGATGGTCATGACGCCGCTGATCGTGGGGGTCGTGCGGCTGATCAGCATACGCCTGCGCGCGAGCAGCCGCGCCGTGCAGCAGGCGATGGGCGACGTCACGCAGGTGCTGCAGGAAACGATCGAAGGCCACAAGGTGGTAAAACTCTTCGGCGGCCAGCGCTATGAAGCCGCGCGCTTCGGCGAACAGGCGAATCGCGTGCGCCGCTTCATGATGAAGCAGGCCGCCGCCGCCGCCGCCAGCGTGCCGGTGGTGCAACTGCTCGCCGGCTGCGCGCTGGCGGCAATCGTTTATCTGGCGACGCAGCAGTCGCACGCCAATGAGGTCACCGTCGGAGAATTCGTGTCATTTGTCACCGCGATGCTGATGCTGACGGCGCCGCTCAAACGCATCACGGGCGTCAATGAGCCGTTGCAACGCGGGCTCGCCGCGGCGGAAAGCGTGTTCGCGTTGATCGATCAGGCCGGCGAGAGTGACCCCGGCGAGTCGACGATCGCACGCGCGCGCGGCGAAATTCGTTTTGATAACGTGGGCTTTTCCTATAGCGCGGCGGGCCAGCCGGCGCTCGCGGCGATAACGCTCACGATCAATCCGGACGAAACCGTGGCGCTGGTCGGTGCGTCGGGCGCGGGCAAAAGCACGCTCGCCAATCTGGTGCCGCGTTTCTACCGCCCGGGCAGCGGGCGTATCCTGCTCGACGGCCACGATGTCGCAACGCTCACTCTCGCGAGCCTGCGCGCCAATATAGCGCTGGTAAGCCAGGATGTCGTGCTGTTCAACGACAGCGTGGCGGCCAACATCGCTTATGGCGTAATGCGCGATACCAGCGAGGCGGACATCATCGCGGCGGCCGAAGCCGCGCACGCGATGGAATTTATCCGCCACATGCCGCAGGGGCTTGGCACGCTGGTCGGCGAAAACGGCGTACGGCTCTCGGGCGGGCAGCGGCAGCGGCTGGCGATCGCGCGCGCGCTGCTCAAGAACGCGCCGGTGCTCATACTCGACGAGGCGACGTCGGCGCTCGATTCGGAGTCGGAACGCCACGTGCAGGCGGCGCTCGACACTCTGATGCAGGGCCGCACCACGATCGTGATCGCGCATCGTCTGTCCACGATCGAGAAGGCCGGACGCATCGTCGTGCTCGACCGCGGGCGCATCGCGGAAATCGGCAACCACCGCGAACTGCTGGCCAGGAACGGTATCTATGCCAGACTTTATAATATCCAGTTCAAACTGCAGGAGCCGGCCGCAAATCCGTAACACCCATGGCGCATATCTCCGTAGTGGTCCCGGTATACAAGGCCGAAACCTGCCTGGAGGAACTGTATCGGCGACTGCGCGCCGCCATCGAGCCGATCACTTTGGATTTCGAGCTGATTCTGGTCGAGGACTGCGGCGGCGACCGCTCGTGGCAGATCATCACCGAGCTCGCGCGGCGCGACGCGCGCGTCATGGGCATCCAGTTCAGCCGGAATTTCGGACAACATTGCGGCATTACCGCCGGGCTCGACCACTGCGACGGCGACTGGGTGATCGTGATGGACTGCGATCTGCAGGACCGGCCCGAAGAGATTCCCCGTTTGTATGCCAGGGCGCAGGAGGGCTATGAAATCGTGCTCGCCCGCCGCGGCAAGCGCAACCATCCGCTGCTCAAGCGGCTGCTGTCGTGGGTTTTTTACCGGCTGTTCAGCTATCTCGCCGATATGGAGTATGACCCGCAGGCCGGCAACTACCGGATCGTCTCGCGCAAGGTGGTGGCGGGTTATCGCAGCATGCGGGAGCGGTCGCGATTTTTCGGGAGCCTCGTCAACTGGATGGGTTTCCCGACCGCCAGCGTCGACGTCCAGCACGCCGACCGTTACGACGGGGAGTCGACCTATACCTTTGGCAAGCTATGGCAACTCGCCATGGACACCATCATCGCTTACTCGGACAAGCCGTTGCGGCTCGCGATCCGCGGCGGATTCCTGATCGCGGCACTGGCCTTTTTATGCGGCGTCTGGGTGATTGCCCTGAACCTTCTCCACGGCTCGCCCGTCATGGGGTGGAGCAGCCTGATGGTCTCGGTCTATTTGATCGGCGGTATAATCATCGCGCTGCTCGGCATCATCGGCATCTATCTGGGCCGCACCTACGACGAAACCAAGCAACGCCCTTTATATTTAATCCTCCACTCGACTTTTGATGAGCGAAACAAGACAGATCAAGCCGGTACCGTGGGATAAGGTCGCGTTCGGCTTTGACTGCTTTGAAATCGTTGATCCGGATCCGCAGGTGCTGCGGGAGGCTTTGCAGAGGCCCGGCCATTACACCGTCAGGGTCGATCCGCTGGCCGACAAGGCGCCGCTGCACCAACATGGATTTTACTACTGCGACACGCTGATCGAGCCGTGGTGCACGGCGGATCGGCTGCACAGGTTC
>JAYWDM010000615.1:0-3183 GCA_043779885.1 Betaproteobacteria bacterium
CGCGGTCATCGACAGCCCGCGCGGCCAGTGGAAGATGTCGAAGGCGCACAATCCGATCCAGGACATCTATCTGCGCCGCGTGGAAAAAGGCGACAACAAGGTCATCAGGGTGGCGTGGAAGGCGTTGGAGGATCCGGCGCGCGGATGTCGCTTGGGGTAAAGATGCCAAGGGCGTGAATGAGTGAATGTGTGAAGGTGTGAATGAGTAAGGGCGCGTAAAGCCTTCTCAGTCCTTAAGCTTTTACCCTTCACTCCTTCACGCATTCACACCTTCACGCCCTTCCAGGCACATGGACCTTCCAACCTTCCTGATCCAGTTGCTCAACGCCGTCCAGTACGGGCTGCTGCTGTTCCTGATCGCCGGCGGGCTGACGCTGATCTTCGGCATCATGGGCATCATCAATCTTGCCCATGGCAGCTTCTACATGGTCGGGGCGTATCTGGCATGGTCGCTGACCATGCACTTCGGCAGCCTCTGGCTTGCGATTCCCGTGGGCATAGTGCTGTCCGTCCTGCTCGGCATCGCGCTGGAATGGCTGCTGATCCGGCGGTTGTATCGGCTTGGTCATTTGCAGCAAGTGCTACTGACCTACGGCCTGATTCTCATCGTCGAGGAATTGCGCAGCATCATCTGGGGCGACGACGTCCATAGCGTACCGATACCGGAACTGCTTGCCGCGTCGATTCCGCTGACCGACACGCTTTCCTATCCGGTCTACCGCCTATGGATCTCTGCCGTATGCGTCGTGTTCGCGTTGCTACTTTATTTTCTGATCCAGCGCACGCGCTTAGGAATGGTGATCCGTGCCGGCGCAACCAATCGCGAGATGGTGCAAGCGCTCGGCATCGACATCGATTTGTTGTATCGCTTCGTGTTCGCACTCGGCGTTGCCCTGGCTGCATTGGCCGGGATGATCGCCGCGCCGGTGTCCTCGGTATTCCCGGGAATGGGAAATCAGATTCTGATCGTCTGCTTCGTGGTGGTCGTCATCGGCGGTGTCGGATCGGTGAAGGGCGCGCTGGTCGGCGCGCTGCTGATCGGCCTGGTGGATACCTTCGGTAAAGTCGTCGAGCTGACGGTCGGCGGCTTTCGATTGCTGCCGGAGCTGGCCGGTATGAGCGTCTATCTGCTCATGGCGGTCGTCTTGCTCTGGCGCCCGGCCGGGCTGTTCGGCAAGCCATCGTGACGTCGCGTACGCGTGCTCTGGCCATTGCGGCCGTTCTCATTCTGGTTGCGCTCGCCGCGCTGCCGTTTGTCGCGGAAAAATTCACGGTCCAATTCGCAACCCGCATCCTGATCATGGCGATCTTCGCCATGAGTCTGAATCTGCTGGTCGGCCACGCCGGGTTGGTGAGCCTCGGCCATGCGGCATTCTTCGGCATTGCCGGCTATTGCCTGGCGCTCGCCTCGCCGCAATATCAAGCGGCGAATTTCTGGACCAGCCTGCCCCTGGCGATGCTGGTTGCCGGCGCACTCGCTTTATGCATCGGCGCGCTGGTGCTTCGCACCAGTGGTATTTATTTCATCATGGCCACGCTGGCGTTTACACAGATGCTCTATTTCCTGCTGCACGATACCGGCATCGCCGGCGGGTCCGACGGCATCTATATCTATGCCCGGCCGGACGCAAGCATCCTCGGTTGGCGCCTTTTTGACCTGGAAAAATTCGGCGATTTCTATTTTGTCGTCCTGATGCTGTTCCTCGCTGCGTTCGGTTTCATCGGCGTGTTGCGCGCGTCCCTGTTCGGGCGCGTCATCGCCGGCATTCGCGTCAACGAGCCGCGCATGCGCTCGCTCGGGTTTGCGACCTTCCGCTACAAGCTCGCCTGCTTTGTTCTGGCCGGCATGCTGGCCGGTCTGGCGGGTTATCTCGCGGCGGCGCAATTCGGCGTGGTCAATCCCGACATGCTCGGCTGGCATCTGTCCGGTGCCGTGTTGATGATGGTGATCCTCGGCGGCATGGGCACGCTGGCGGGGCCCGCCGTCGGTGCGGCGGCAATGCTGCTGCTGGAACTCGGATTGCAATCGCTGCCGGTGACGGGCGACATCAATTTGAGCAAGCACTGGCAGTTGCCGTTGGGCTTCGCCATCGTGCTGGTGGCGTTGTATCTGCCCAACGGCATTACCCGCTTGTTGCGACGGGCACCTGTCGAATGACTGAAGCGATCCTGCGCACGCAAGGTTTATCGCGTCACTTCGGCGGGCTCGCCGCTGTCAGCGAAGTGTCGCTGGCCTGCGAAATGGGACAAGTCCATGCCATCATCGGCCCGAACGGCGCAGGCAAGAGCACGCTCATCAATCTGCTGTCCGGCGATCTTGCCGAGAGCGCCGGCAAGGTGCTGTTCGATGGGCGGGATATCACGGGACTGGCCGCGGATCGCATCTCGCAACTGGGCATCGCGCGCAGTTATCAGAAAACCAATCTCTTCCTGCCGTTCACGGCGTTCGAGAACTGCCGCCTTGCGGCGCAGTCGCGCCTGTCGAACTCGATGCATTTCTTCCGGCGGGCGCTCGCACGCGAGGATGTCAACGCGGCGGCGCATCGGGCGCTGGCACTGGCGGGTCTTGGCGGTCGCGCTGATGTCATCGTGTCGGCGCTATCGCACGGCGAACAGCGCCAGGTCGAAATCGCCATGGCGCTGGCAACGAATCCCCGCGTCTTGCTCCTCGACGAGCCGCTCGCCGGTATGGGCGCCGAAGAATCGGCGCGCATCGTCGCATTGCTGCGCGACCTGGCGCCCGACCACGCCATCCTTCTGGTCGAGCACGACATGGACGCGGTGTTCGCCGTAGCGAACACCCTCACCGTCATGGTCAACGGCCGCGTGCTGGAATCCGGCGCGCCGGAGCGCGTGCGTGCCAGCCGCGCCGTGCAGGAGGCTTATTTGGGAGTCGAAAATGCGTAAAGGCCATTCTCACCGCATAAGCATTCGCTTTTCTCCGCGTCCTCTGCGCCTCTGCGGTGAAATTCATGCCTGAGAAACTGATCGAGGCGCGAGGCATTCACGCTTATTACGGGGCGAGCCATGTGCTGCATGGCGTCGATCTCGTGCTGAATCGCGGTGAAGGTATCGGCCTGATGGGGCGCAACGGCATGGGCAAGACCACGCTGTTGCGAAGCATCCTCGGGCTGCTGCCGCCGCGCGCCGGTGAAGTGAAAGTGCGCGGCATGGACATGACGC
>JAYWDM010000616.1:0-3172 GCA_043779885.1 Betaproteobacteria bacterium
TCGTGGCAGGCGTGCGGCGCGATCGGCGACAGGCAGGCGACCAGCACCTCGAGGCCTTCCTGCATCACGGCGCGGCCTTGGGGCGAGGCATCGTCGAAGTCGTTCAGCGCATTGAGCAACTCCATCGCCGCGGCGATGGCGGTATTGAAACGGAAGCGCCGGCCCAGGTCGTCGCCGATCTTGCGCGAGGTCTGGTGGATCTTGCGGCGCAGGTCTCGAGCGCCCTGCGTGAGTGCGGGCGGCATTGCGTCTTTGCCGATGACGCCGGCCTCCGCCGCGCCATGCGCAAGTGCCGGCGACCGATTGTCTTTATCGATGTCGCCGGCCACGTGCTCGGCGACGCGTTTCCATAATTTCTTGAGGAAGCGCGAGGCGCCCTCGACGCTCGCATCCGACCACTCCAGCGTGTCTTCCGGCGGCGAGGCGAACATCGTGTACAGGCGCACGGTGTCGGCGCCGTAACGGTCCACCAGCCCCTGCGGATCCACGCCGTTGTTCTTCGACTTCGACATGGTGCCCAGCCCGCCGATGTCCACCGGCGTGCCGTCCTTGCGCAGCGTGGCCACCGTGCCCTCGGCGCTCAGCTCGACATCGGCGGGGTTGAAATAAACCGTCCGCGCACCCTCGCGGCGGGAATAGATCTGGTTCAGCACCATGCCCTGCGTCAGCAGGTTTTCGAACGGCTCCTTCACGTCCACCAGGCCCAGGTCGTGCATGACCTTGGTCCAGAAGCGCGAATACAGCAGGTGCAGGATCGCGTGCTCGATGCCGCCGATGTACTGGTCCACCGGCATCCAGTACGTCGCGCGCTCGTCCACCATCGCCTTCGCGTCATGCGAGCAGTAGCGCAGGAAGTACCACGAGGAATCCACGAAGGTGTCCATCGTGTCGGTTTCACGCCGCGCATCGGCCCCGCACTTCGGGCACTTGCAGGCCAGGAACGCCGCGTCCTTCGCCAGCGGGTTGCCGCTGCCATCGGGCACGAGGTTTTCCGGCAGCTTCACCGGCAATTGCTCGTCCGGCACCGGCACCTCCCCACACTTCGCGCAGTGGATCAGCGGGATCGGGCAACCCCAGTAGCGCTGGCGCGAGATGCCCCAGTCGCGCAGGCGGAATGTCACCTTCTTCTCGCCACAGTTTTTCGCGGCGAGATCGGCGGCAATGGCATCCACCGCTTTTTTGTAGTCGAGCCCGTCGTAGGGGCCGGAATTCACGCAGCGACCGGCCTTCTCGCCGTAGCTTTCGTGCCACTGCGCGAAATCGTAGGGCACGCCCGTATCGATTACCTGCAGGATCGGCAGCGAATATTTCAGCGCGAAGGCGAAATCGCGCTCGTCATGGCCCGGCACGCCCATCACCGCGCCCTCGCCGTAGCCCATCAGCACGTAGTTGCCGATCCACACCGGCAGCGGCGCGCCCGTGAGCGGATGGCGCACGGTGAAACCGGTGTCCATGCCTTTCTTTTCCTGCGTGGCGATTTCGGCCTCGGTCACGCCGCCGGATCGGCATTCCTCGATGAAGGCGGCGAGCTTCGCGTTGCCCTGCGCCAGTTTCGCAGCCAGCGGATGCTCCGCCGCGATCGCCACGAAGCTCACGCCCATCAGCGTGTCGGCGCGCGTGGTGAAGGCCCACAGATTTTCCTCGCGCGAATCGAGCGAGTACGGAAATGCGAGCCGCACGCCTTCCGAGCGGCCGATCCAGTTGGCCTGCATCAGCTTCACGCGCTCGGGCCAGCCGGTGAGCGAATCGAGATCGGCGAGCAGCGCATCGGCGTAGCCGGTGATGCGCAGGTAGTACATCGGGATCTCGCGCTTCTCGATCAGCGCGCCGGTGCGCCAGCCGCGGCCCTCGATCACCTGCTCGTTGGCGAGCACGGTCTTGTCCACCGGGTCCCAGTTGACGACGCCGGTCTTGCGGTAAGCGATGCCCTTCTCGAGCATGCGCAGGAACAGCCACTGGTTCCAGCGGTAGTACTCGGGCTGGCAGGTGGCCAGCGAGCGCGTCCAGTCGATCGCGAAGCCCAGCGACTTCAGCTGGCGCTTCATGTAGTCGATGTTGTCGTACGTCCACTGCGCCGGCGGCACGCTGTTCGCCATCGCGGCGTTCTCGGCCGGCAGGCCGAAGGCGTCGAAGCCCATCGGCTGCAGCACGTTCTTGCCCATCATCCGCTGGTAGCGGCTGATGACGTCGCCGATCGTGTAGTTGCGGACGTGGCCCATGTGCAGGCGCCCGCTGGGGTACGGGAACATGGACAGGCAGTAGAACTTGTCCTGGCCGGGCTTCTCGCGCGCGACGAACGACGCGTGCGCGGCCCAATAGTCCTGGGCCGCACGCTCGACGCTGTGCGGGGTGTAGTCTTTGTTCATGGGGTCGCCCTGGCAACGGGCGCTACTTTACATTGGCATGTGCGTTGCTTTGAACCGGACCATGGTGAACTCGTCTTCCAGGGGCTTTACGCTGATCGAGCTGATGATCGTCGTCGCGATCATCGGCATCCTCGCGGCTATTGCCATCCCCGCTTATCAGGACTACATCGCCCGCGCCCAAGCCTCCGAGGCGCTCGAACTGATGGCGGGCGCCAAGGCGCCCCTGGCCGAGCACTATGCCGACACCGGCTCCTGGCCGGCCGCGCCGTCGGTGGTTGGCATATCGATGAATGGCAATTACGTGGTGTCGACGCTGGAACTGCTCGGCGGTGGCGGCACCCAGGTGGAGCTGACGATGCGAGCCACCTTCACGACTACCGGCATCGCCAAGCCCTTGCAGGGCAAAAAAATGATCATGGGCACCACGGATGGCGGCGCCCACTGGCTGTGTGGGCCGGACAGCGGCCCGGACGCCATCGGCGCCCGCTACCTCCCCTCAGCCTGCCGCTGATTGTCAGTTTGCTGACAAAACAGGTCAATCCTGGCGCCATTCAGAGTTTTCGTCAGAGCAAAAATGGCGGTATGGGGCTGGTATGGGGATTGCGTCATTTCACGCTGAGGAACCTCACCTCACCACCTAACAAGGGATAGAAATCCATGAAGATGCAGAAAGGTTTCACGCTGATCGAACTGATGATCGTGGTTGCGATCATCGGCATCCTGGCCGCCATCGCCATCCCGGCCTACCAGGACTACATCGCCCGCGCACAGATGTCGGAAGCCGTGGAACTGCTGGCCGGCGGCAA
>JAYWDM010000617.1:0-3172 GCA_043779885.1 Betaproteobacteria bacterium
TGAACTGCGGGATGTTGGAATAACTGTTGATCTCGCCAATCTTGATCGGCTGAGGCGCCTTGTTCTGGGCCATCGATGGCAAGGCGGCGCCGAGCAACAGGGTGGCGGCAAGAAAAGGCAAAAGCACAGGTTTCATGGGGGCTCCGGTAAAAAGGGAATTATCGGGGAAGTGCCCGGGTGGGTGTGAAACGCTTCAAGGCGGTCTGCGGAGGACACGTGTCTTTTTACTGCTATCGTGTTGGTAGCTGGCTACGCATATTGGGAAAGGGCTGGAGGCCTATTTCTTTCCAAAATTATCTTCCAAATCGTTTTGGATCGTTATAGGTAGCCGGATTCCGCGCTGTGCCGTGCGCCACCCGCCCAACGCGGCGACAGCGCAATGTGCGTGCGGTTTGGGGTCGCATGCACGCGCGGTGACGAAAAAATCGCAAAACGGAGTTTGCATTTTTTTGGGGTAACTGAAAGATGCCTACCGCGACGCTATGCGACCCCAAGCCCGGTCACATTGCACTATCACCACGCCGGGCGCGCGGCTGGGTTGGTGGGTTTGGAGTTGATGCCAACCCGAATGTGGCCATCAAATTGGTATGGTCTGATCTCTGATGGCTCTTGCCTGACAATTGATCCAAAGTTACATTGCTGACAGTGTGCCGGGTTTAACGCTATCTTTAATGGAGCATAATATGCAAATGGGACGAAGACAAATGCCATATGTGATGGGTCAAACTTCCCGTGTTAATCGGCAGGCTTTGCGGTATACATTACGTTTTCGGTGGCACGATGTCAGCGCCATCAATCTGCGGAGTAGGGGAATCGAATGAACAGGCGTGACACCGTCCTTGCGCTTCTCGTGGTCGGCGGTGCGAGCGTGCCATTGATCGCCATTGCCCAGCCCAAGAGCAAGCACTGGCGCGTCGGTGCCGTCCATGGGGTGTCTCAATTGATCGCCAAGCCGTACGTGGAAGCCTTTCTGGCTGGAATGAAGGTGCGCGGCTATGTCATCGGCCAAAACCTGATCTTCGATTCGCGCTTCGCCGCAGGGGACCCGACGCGTTACCCGGAACTCGTCGACGAAATCATCGCTCTCAGTCCCGATGTTCTGATCGGGGCGAACACGGCGGTCGCGCTCCTGATGAAATCCCGGACGAAGACCATCCCGATCGTTCTTGCGACCTCCGGAGATCCGGTGGGCGACGGGCTCGTGCAAAGCCTCGCGCGGCCGGGAGGCAACGTCACCGGTGTCTCGCTGCAATTGAGCGAGCTGGGCGGGAAGCATATCGAGCTGATGGGGGAGCTGCTGCCGCGCATGCGGAGCGTCGCGCTGCTCGCCGACCCGTCTGCGGCGAGGCTCCAGAACGAAAAGTACGAACGGCTCGCGAAAGCGGCTGCGGCGGCAAAAGGTCTTTCGATCCAGATCCACCACATCGACAGCAAGGAACAGATTCTCACGGCATTCGGTCTGATCGAGACTAAGCGGCCCGATGCGCTGGTCGCATTCCTGTCGCCCCGCCTCAACGCTCTCAGGCAAGAGATTATCCGGCACGCGGCGAACCTTCGCCTGCCAAGTATCGCCCACCAGGAGGGCTTCGCGCAGGAAGGTGGGCTGATGAGCTATGGACCGAGTTTTGTAGAAGGCTGGCGCCGCGTTCCCCATTTCGTGGATCGGATTCTGAAGGGCGCGAAGCCGGCCGATCTTCCGGTCGAGCAACCGACGAAGTTCGAACTGACGCTCAACCTCAAGACGGCGAAAGCCCTCGGGATTGCGGTGCCGCAATCGGTCCTGATTCGTGCAGATCGGGTGATCGAGTGACTGCTCCCGCCCGCGTCCCGTCGTTCGAAATAGTACGCTTCAAGCGCACGTACCACCGAACAACGGCTTGCAGAACGACGCGCCGCGAGCGGCACGCGCCTGAAGCCGGACGTTCGGCGGCACGTAGATATAACCGTAAGCGTCGATACATCGAGGGAGCATGAGAATGAACAGGCGTGAAGTCGTAGTGACACTGCTCGCCCTTGGTGTTTCGCCGCTCGCTTCCTTCGCCCAGCAGGCCGGACGCACCTATCGGCTCGGCTGGTTTGCGGCCGTCCCGCGCGCCGAACAGGCCAAGACCGAGCCTTACAGCATTGCCTTCGAGCACCGGCTGCGCGAACTCGGATTTGTGGAGGGCCGCAATCTCATCATCGAATTCCGCTCGAATGAAGGAAAACTAGAGAAACTGCCCGAGATCGCAGCCGAGTTTGCGGGGCTGAATCTGGACGTGCTCTGCTGCCCCAGCACCGAAGCGGCGCTTGTCGCGTTCAAGCAGGCAACCCGGGACACGCCGATTGTGGTGGTGGCGGTCGACTTCGACCCCCACGTGGCCGGCCATATCGCCAGCCTTGCGCGCCCGGGAGGCCGGATCACCGGCATGACCCATATTCAAACTGAGCTACCGGCAAAACGCGTCGAACTGCTGAAGGAATTGCTGCCGAGCGCACGCAGAATCGCCGTACTCGCGGATTCCACCACCACCGACCAGCTCGCGTCTGCGCAGGCCGGCGCGAAGCGCTTGGGCCTGGAGCTGCAGGTGCTCGAGTTCAAACGCCAGCCATACGACTACGAAAGCGCGTTTGCCAAAGCCGTGCATGCCAAGGCGGATGCGCTGCTGTCGCTCGGCACGGCGAACTTTGTGCCCGCGCGCCGGCGAATCACGGAGCTCGCGCTGAAGCATCGCCTGCCCTCGATGTTCCACCACTCGGTGTGGGCGGAGTTCGGCGGGCTCGTCTCTTACGGAGCGAGCTTCGCCAGCACGTGGCGCCGCGCAGCCGAACAGGTGGGCATGATCCTTAACGGCAGGAATCCGGCCGACATCCCGGTCGAACAGCCGACCAAGTTTGACCTCGTCATCAACCTGAAAACCGCCAAGGCACTGGGCCTGACGATTCCACCGTTATTTCTATTGCGCGCGGATAAGCTAATCGAATGACGGCGACTGGCCTTCTGCGGATTCTCAAACCAAGGCACACAAGCCTCGCGTGCCGCCGAACAACGGCTTACAGAGCGACGCGCCGCAAGCGGCGCGCGCCTGAAGCCAAACGTGTGTGCCGTGCATGGCACGAATCCAGTCGGGTGCAAGTCCCGATGCCAGGCCTATGTAGAGCCGAAGGTTAGCCAAAGAGCAAGTGCGTCGTC
>JAYWDM010000618.1:0-9061 GCA_043779885.1 Betaproteobacteria bacterium
ACGACGCGCACGGATTTCACCGGATACTGCTGCGCAACCGCCGCGCCCGCAATTAATACGAGCGGCATCAATATTGCCGCGATCGAGTGCTTCAATGGGTTCTCCTTCCAACGCTTACGGCAATTGCCGACGCTTCGATTTTACCTGATCGTCATCGCGCAGCCGCAGTGCCGCGCCGTTTCAATCGAGCGCCGCGCCGCCTGAGTGACGGGTATTGCCGCGCTCCGTTCCTCTGCATGAAATGCGTGGCGGTTCCATATTCTCAATGCAGGGTGTATCCGCCGTCGATGCAGATATCTTCGCCCTGCAGAAAGGTGGCCGTGGTCGTCGCCAGAAAAAGCGCCAGCTCGGCGATTTCCGCCGGCTCGCCGAAACGGCCGGCGGGCATATACGCCTTCATCCGCCGTGCCGCCTCTTCAGGATCCTCCTGCATGCGATCGAGTATCGGCTGCGTCCTGACGGGCCCGGGGCTTATCGCGTTGACGATGATGCCGTCGGCGCCCAGTTCGTACGCCATCGATTTCGTCAGATGGATCACCGCTGCCTTGGTGAGCCCATACAAAGCGCGCCGCGCATACGTCACCCGCCCCAGCTGGCTTGCGATGTTGATGATGCGCCCGCCACCCTGCCCGCGCATGATGGGCAGCACCGCCTGGCTCGCGAAAAACGGCGCCGCCAGATTGACCGCCACGACCTTGTCGAACTGCTCGCGCGTGTATTCGCCGAACTTGTAAGGCGCGCGTATGCCCGCGTTGTTCACGAGAATGTCGACGCGGCCGAAACGCCGCTGCGCCTCTTCGACCATGCGTTCCGCCGCGCCCGGCTGCGCGAGATCGAATACGCCGTATTCGATGCGCCCCGCATCCGCGAAGCCCCGGCACGCCGTCTGCGCGCTTGCCAGCTGCGCGACGGTTCCTTCCGCCACGAGGAACACCGCGGCACCCGCTTCGGCAAAGCGCCTGGCGATCGCATTGCCTATGCCCCTGGGCGTCGATGCGCCGGTTACGATGGTGAACTTGTTTTTCAGTGATGACATATCAGGTCCCTGTGTTGCCCGGAAGGAGCGCAGCGCATTCCGGGATTACTCGCCTGCAATAATCTATCCCCGGATTTCATTTCATTCACCCGGGAAACGCGTGCTGCGCCGGTTGATTGATGGGTATCGCTGCGCTCCACCCATCCTACCCTGCACCGATACCTCACGCGACCGCAGGATAATGGGGTGCGGAGCGCAACCCATCGGTTGCCGCTTACCGGCAATCCGCGCCGACCGCATCAGCGACGGACGTGAACCCGTCGGCGCGCAAACAACCCGCAAGTTCGCGCTTGATGCTGCCGACGAGTTGCGGCCCGTGGAACACCAGCGAGGAATATAGCTGGACCAGCGAGGCCCCGGCACGAATTTTCTGATAAGCGTCGGCGCCGCTGGCCACGCCGCCGCAACCGATAATCGGCAGTCGTCCGCCTGTGCAGCGGTACATCTCAGACAGGCAGGCGGTCGCCTTCGCCATCAGCGGCGCACCGGACAACCCGCCGGTTTCATGCGCATGGCGGCTTTTCAGGCCCGGCGGACGATCCACCGTGGTATTGCCGACGATGAGTCCGTCTATCCGCGTCGCGACGGCGACTTCCGCGATGTCGCTGATCTCCCGCGTATCGAGATCGGGGCCGACTTTCGCCAGCAGCGGAGGCAGGCGTCCGGCTGCGGATGCCGCGCGGCGGCGCGCGTCGATGGCGTGGCTTATCAAGTCCTCAATCTGCGCGCGTCCCTGCAAACCGCGCAGTCCGGGCGTGTTGGGCGATGAGATATTGCACACCAGATAGTCGGCCAGACCGCACACGGCTTCGATGCCCGTCACATAATCGGCAACGGCATCGGTGGCATCGCGGTTCTTGCCGACATTCGCGCCGACGATACCGCGGCGCGCGCCACGCAGTTGACGCGCCCTGAGTTGCCCGACGAAGGCCGCCAGTCCTTTGCTGTTGAAGCCGAAGCGGTTGACGACTCCCGCGTCTTCATCCAGCCGGAACAATCTCGGTTTGGGATTCCCGGGCTGCGGCAGCGGCGTGACCGTTCCGGCTTCGACAAAGCCGAAGCCGAACGCCAGCATCGCATCGATCACCTCGGCATCCTTGTCAAAGCCGGCGGCGAGACCGACAGGGTTGGCGAACGCCAGGTCCCACACACGCGTCGCCAGCAACGGCTCGTCGCTATGGACGCCAGCGCCCGCCAAGCCGTGCCTGAGCGCCCAGATCGCCGTGCCGTGAGCGGTTTCGGGGTCGAGCAGATGCAGCCACGGGCGCACCAGGCCGTAAGCTGTCATCGCGCTACCTGGCCGCCGGAAAAATCATGTTTTCGGCGCACCGCGTCCAAACAGGCCGGCAAACCAGTTCCACAACAGCGACCAGGCCGAGACCGGTTGCATCGCCGGCGTTGCACTTGCAGCGGATGCACTCGTGGCGGACGCCTGCGCGAGTTGCGCTTGCAGATTAGCGCCGAACCGATCGATCAACTGCGCGGAAAAACTCTGGATCATGCCTGAGCCGCGCCCATATTGCGCAATCGCGCCTGCCAGCTTCACGTTGGTATGGATCAGCACCCGCGTTCCGTTGCCGGCCGGTTGCAGCCGGAATTCGATGATCGAATCCGTGCTGCCGCGCCCTTTCGGATCCGCGCCCTGCGCGATTACGCGCGCCCGATGGTTCGCGTGATCGATTTCCTCGAACCTCGCCTGCCCCGCCAGCGACAACGCCACGGGCCCCAGACGCACCGCGACTTTGCCCTTGTATGTGCGGTCGTCGACCACTTCGGTCAGCTCAGCGCCGGGTATGCAGGTCGCGATACGCTTGATGTCGAGCAGGACCTTCCATGCCTCGGCGGGCGGCAGCGGAACATCCAGCGTGTTATCGAATTCCATGCAACTCCAGCACGAACGATGATTGAGACGCCATTAGAGCGCGGGACAGAACGAACTGCAACATGGAAGTGTCCGGGATTTTAGACGCAGACACCCGCCAATGGAATCACAAACTTGCGGGCCGGCAGCACGCGGCATACGGACCTTGCCGCATGCGGGTTCCTCAAACGCGCGTTGCAAAATAAAAGATGCGCCATTTCAATGGCACCGCAAGCGCAGCACAGTCGTTTGGCAACCGCTGGCACCCTTTCCCTTCTGCTACAATTCGCGAAATCGTCATACGCCAAAGCAGCGCCGGGTATCGATGCGGGCAGCCTCCGCAGCAATCCTCATCATCCACTTCGAGGTATCCGCATGAAACGCCTGATCGTCGCCATCACCGGAGCATCCGGCGTCATCTACGGCATCCGCGCGCTCGAAGTGCTGCGCGGGGTCGCCGACATCGAGACGCACCTGATCCTGTCGCCGTCCGGGGCGCGCACTATCGTCGAAGAGACCGATCACAGCGTCGATCAGGTCCGCCGGCTTGCCGATCATCAGTACAACTACAAGGACATCGGCGCCGCGGTTTCCAGCGGCTCGTTCAGGACCGAAGGCATGCTGATCGCGCCCTGCTCCGTAAAGACCTTGAGCGGAATTGCCCATTGCTATAACGATGAACTCGTCGTGCGCGCCGCCGATGTATGCCTCAAGGAACGTCGCCGCGTAGTTCTGCTCTTCCGTGAAACGCCGCTGCACGCCGGACACATCGCGCTGATGGCTCAGGCCACGCGTAATGGCGCCATCGTGATGCCGCCGGTACCCGCTTTCTACAGCCGCCCGCAGTCCGTCGACGCTCTGGTCATGCAAACGGTCGGCCGCGCGCTCGATCTCTTCAGCATCGACGCGCACATCGTCAAGCGCTGGACTGAGTCCGCGCCGGCGAAAAGTGCGGGCAAAAAACGCCGTCCCGCAAAATAGCACCGGTGCGATGGCCGTCACGCCCGCCGCCACCCCGGGGACCACGCAGTCCGCGTTCTGGCAATTCTCGCTTGCTTTCTACGCGCGGCCGCAGGTGGCCGATGCGTGCCTGGAACTGCAGAACTGCGCCGGCATCGACGTGAACGTGATGCTCTACCTGTTGTTCCTCGCGACGCAAAACCGGGAGCTCAGCAGCGACGATGTTGCGCGCATCGACGCCACGATAGCCGGGTGGCGCGAGCAGGTCGTGCTGCCGTTGCGCAGCGTGCGGCGCGCGCTTAAACCCGGCATCCCGCCCTGCGATCGCACTGACACGGATGAATTGCGCAGCGCGGTCAAGCGCATCGAGCTCGACGCCGAACGCATCGAACAGGAAACCATCGAGCGGCTGGCCGCGGCGGAATCTACGGGACACGTAGCGACATCGCGGCTCGATGCCGCACGCGCGAATCTCGCCACGTATAGCGAATTCCTCGGCGCCCTGCCCGCCGCACCGCTCATGACTCTGCTCGACGCTTTTGCTACATTCTGATGCGATTCATGCGGCACCCCCGCGGCTCTCCCTGCCGCGGCGCCCATCGTCGCGCCGCTACTTGACACCGCGAGGATCGCAATACCAGTTCTCGACCACCAAGCCGGGCACCTGTCCGAAATGCTTAATGTTGTTGGTCACGACTGTCGCCTTCAGGCTGATGGCATGCGCGGCGATGAGAGTATCAAGCGGGCCAATGGGACTGCCGCGTCGTTCTAGTTGATGACGCACCTGTCCATAGGCAATGGTCGCGGCTTCGTCGAACGGTGCGACATGGAACTGCAGCAGGAAGCGCAATAACTGCTCGCGCTTGGACTGCGGCACGGCGCTTTTCACTACCATGAACTGCAACTCTGCAAGCACGATCGATGAAAGCATCAGCTCACCATAGCGCAGCCCGTCCATTCTGCGCGCGACCGACTCGACGCCTTTGCGCTGGTGAATGACGTATGAACAGGTGTTCGTGTCGAACAGATAGCGCACGCGCGTCAGAAATCCCTCTTGTCGCGCCGTCTCGGCTGGGCCCGCCTCCCCAGCTTGATCGGGCCGAGATCCCTAAGTTGTGCCATCAGTCCCTTATAACTGTAGCGCATAGGCACCAGAATAACCATGTCACCGAATCGCTTGATGACCACCTCGTCGCCGTCGAAACGGCATTCCTTGGGAAGCCTCACCGCCTGGCTGCTGCCGTTCTTGAACAGTTTCGCCGTTGTTTCCATATGCGACGCTCCACTTTCACTCGTATAGATGCAGTATATACTTCCAAATGGAAACGATCCAGCAACGATACCGCGGGAGGACGATCCGGCTTAAAGGCCGCCCTTACGTTGACGCTATGACTGTGAATTTAAATCGTGGTCCTTCCGGAGTTGGTGTGGATGCCTACGCACGTGCGGATTGAAATCAATGTTCTCCTTCCCCCTACGGGCATAGGTATCTACACATCTTCATTACAGTAGGGCGGAAAAGCGTAGCGCCTTCCGTCGTATGCCTGCGTTAAATCCGAAATCTATCCGGCTGGTTGGGGTGGGGGCGTTTCAGTTGAATCAAGCCATGGTGAGCGGCCTGACTGAGCACCCATGCGGCGGAAGGCGCTCCGCTTTTCCGCCCTACGATAATGCCGGCGAGCGACGAGCTATTTCCGGCTGTGAGCCCCTCTCGAATCCAAATTACGATAACGCCAACTGATCGACGGCAATGCAAGCCCCACCTTCCCTTGCCGCGCGCCGGTCAGCTGCCGGGGAGTTGGTGAATTTCAGGAAAGAACAATTCCCTCCACGACTCCGGACGCGTCTTCAGCGTGCCGGTCTTGTGCATGAACAACACGGTTTTCATGACGTTCTGCGGCGCCGCCATGAACTGCGTCTGCGGATCGTTGAGCATTTTCAGAAGGTTTTCGAGCGGCGTCTTGTCGCGCGATTTCTGCACGTAAAGTTCGGCCGCGCCACGCCGGTCTTTCGCGATGAATGCGTTGGCTTCTTCCAGCGCGGCGAGAAACGCCGCGTATGTTTTGGGATTCGCGTCGTGGAACTTTGCGCTGGTCCACACCATGAAGAGCGTCGCCGGTCCGCCGAGTACGTCGTATGAGTTCAGCACGGTGCGCACGCCCGCATGCTCCAACTGCTGGTACTGGAACGGCGGCGACGAAAAGTTACTGTCTATCTCTCCCCGTCCGGACAGCAGCAGGGCCGTCGCATCGGGGTGCGGCATCGACAGGGTGAGCGCATCGAGCCGCGCGAAACTGCCTTCGCCGAACGCCTGCTCCGCCGCCATTTGCAGGAACATGGCCTGCGCCGACGACTTGACGGCCGGCAACGCGATCCGGCTCGCTGGCGTGAAATCCCGGATCGTTTTGATGCCGGGGTTACGCGTATTGAGAAAAATGGGCATCGCGGAAAGAGCTGCCACGCCGCGCACACCGCCGCGCGTTTTTTCCCACAGCAGCGCGAACGGCGGAATGCCGCCGGACACGAAATCCACGCTGCCGGACAGCAATGCGTCGTTCATCCCCGCGCCGCCGGATATCGTGACCCAGTTCACCTTGATCTCTCCCAGGCCCGCGGCCCTGGCATGCTTCTCCAGCAGGCGCTGCTGCTCCATCACCACCAGCGGCAGGTACGCAATGCCGTAGCTGGGTGCGATCTTTATTTCGCTGGTTTCAGCGCACGCCAACCCGCTGGCGATGATGGCAATGACAACTGCCGCGCGCAACAAGAATCTGATCTGTATCATTTTCGAAGTCCCCCGTTCAGTGACCTGCGTTGAGCTCGATTTTGTCGCCGCCACAGCGCAGCGATATGTTGCGCGTGACCGTCCGCAGGCTCAGCTCGCGCACCAGCCGCGCCAGCGGTTTCTCGATCGTATACGCCGTGCGCGTCGGCCCTGCGGCCAGCATGTCGTCGACCTGCGAACCGGCATACATATAACGCAGCAGCCGCTCGTCGTCGTCCGCGCGCGGGTATTTCCGGCGCAGTGCCGCAACGGCGGGTTCGCGCGGCTGCGGCGTGAGCGCGATCCCGCCGGAGCCGTTCGCGACGATGCGATCAAGCACATCGCCGGCGACCGGCGCGAGCAGTTTGCCATAGTAGCCCAGCGCATACTTCTTCACCTCGTCCGGCACCGTGCGGTAGCGCTCGCCCTGCACCACGTTCAGCACCGCCTGCGTGCCGACGAGTTGCGAGAATGGCGTCACCATCACCGGCCAGCCGAGTTCCGCGCGCACGCGCGCGCATTCCGCCAGCACCGCGTCGAGCTTGTGTGCCAGTCCCGTCTGCGCGAGCTGCGCGCGCATGTTCGACAGCATGCCGCCGGGAATCTGGTGCTGATAATGGAACGCGTCGTATTCGGCGGGCACCCCGTGCGGCAGTCCGGATTGCGCCGCCACCGCCTCGAAATGCCGGCTGATGTCGCTCACCATCGCGTCGTCGACGCCGACTGCATAACCCTGCCGCCGCAAATTGCGCGCAATGGTCTGCACAGCGGGCTGCGCGGCGCCATTGGCGAGCGGCGCGATGCAGGTGTGCAGCTGATCCGCCCCCAGCCGCGCCGCCTCCAGGTACAACAGCGGCGCCAGTCCGGTCAGTGCATGGCTGTGAAATTCGAGTGGTATCCCGCCGCACGCCGCTTTCAGGGCCGGCACCAGGCTGCGCACGCGGTCAAGCGTGAGCAATCCGCTCGCATCCTTCAACATCACCGCGTCGACCCCCGCGCGACCGATCAATTCCCTGACCTTGCCGACATACATTGCATCCGTGTGCACCGGACTCTCGCTGTAGACCACCGCGCCGACCGCGCGTGCGCCGAGGTTTTTTGCCAGGCGCAGGCTGTCGACAATATTGTCCATGTCGTTCAACGCATCGAAAGCGCGCACGCTCCGAATGCCGTTGGCGATCAGGCGCTCGATCCACAACGCGTTGATGTCGTCCGGCAGCATGTCGAACGACAGCACGCTCTTGCTGCGCAGGTTCGCCTGCAGCGGCGTGCGCGTGACGCGGCTGCGCATCAGGCGGATGCGCTCCCACGGGTTTTCCTTCAGATAGCGGATCGCGACGTCGAACTGCACGCCGCTCATCAAGTCGATGATTTGGAAACCGGCGCGATCGAGCTTGTCAGCGATGGGCAGCATCATGGCGGTCGTCATGCGCGTCGCCCACAGGCATTGATGCCCGTCGCGCAGGGTCGTATCCATGAAGCGGATTTCGCGCGTGGAATTACCATGACACGCAACGTTTTCACCCCCATCCCCACCTTCCCCCCTCAAGGGGGAAGGAGTTCCGTTGGTGTTTTGCGCGATCGTAGTACTACTCCGCTTTGACACCCAGTTCCTTGATCAGCCTGCCCCATTTCGTGATTTCAGATTTGATGTAGGCGGCAAACTGCTCGGGCGAGTTGCTCGCCGCATCCGCGCCCTGATCGGCGAGCCGCGCTTTGATCTCCGGCAAGGCGAGAATCCTGACAATTTCGGTGTGCAGCTTGCCAACGATTTCCCGGGGCACGGCCGCTGGCGTCAATACGCCCCACCACGACACTACGTCGAAACCCGGATAGCCGGATTCCGCCACGGTCGGAATGTCGGGCGTTGAAGGCGAACGCTGCAGACTGGTCACGGCGACCATGCGCAACCGGCCGCCCCTGACGAACGGCTGCGCGGAAATCGGCGAAGTAAAATATATCTGCGCCTGCCCCGCGACCACGTCGGTCAGCGCGGGGGCTGCGCCTTTGTACGGGATATGCACCATATCGACGCCCGCGACCTTCTTGAAGAGTTCTGCCGCGAGGTGCCCCGCGCTGCCGCTGCCTGACGACGCGTAATTGATCGTTCCCGGCTTGCCCTTCGCGAGCACCACCAGGTCTTTGATCGTGCGCACGGGCAATGACGGGTGGACGACCAGCAGGTTCGGTGTCGTGGCGACGAGCGTTACCGGTGCAAAATCACGCACGGGATCGAAAGGCAGCTTGCCCATCAAACTGATATTGATGGTGAGATTGCTCGCCTGTCCCATCAGTATCGTATAGCCGTCGGGCGCCGCCTTCGCGACGAATTCGGCACCAATATTGCCGGTTGCGCCGGCGCGGTTCTCAATCACGATCTGCTGGCCGAAATTTTCCCCCAGTTTCTGGCCAATGATGCGCGCGAGAATATCGTTCGCGC
>JAYWDM010000619.1:0-3166 GCA_043779885.1 Betaproteobacteria bacterium
CGCGCATTACCTGGGGTCGGTGCCCAAGCTGGCTGAAGCGTACGTGCGCCGCAACTTCCCGTCGCCGTACCGCACGATGAACCATTACTGGCATCGCGACCTGAACGACAGGCATCAACTGCTGAAGGGTTTCGTTTTTCTGTCCGACTGCAGTCTGGACAACGGGCCGCATGAATTCATCCGCGGATCCCATACCGACTACCGGCGGCTAAACGGCAAACGTTACTTCACGGACTCAGAGGTGGACGTTGAGCATCCGCACGGATCGGCGACGCGCCTGGTGAGCGAAGTAAAGGCGGGCACGGTGATACTCGAGGACACCCGCGGTTTGCATCGCGCCCGGATGCCGCAGATGGGCTATCGTGACCTTGGCTACATGGTGTTCATGCCCATGCCGGACGACACTGCCGTGCATTGCTACGATTTCCCGAAGAGCGCTTGGCCCACATTGACCGCGTTCCAGCGGGCGTTCGTGCCGGCAGCAAATCTGGTGTGAGCGTTACCGCTTGCGTATCACCCAGCGCAGCCAGATTCCAGGCGTGGATTCGTGATAACGCCATAGCGCGTGATCGAGACGGCGTTGCAGCCACCACGCGGCATCGAAATTTGCCGCCACCGCGAACGCGAGCTGCACCGCGCGAGTCACCGGGCCGGCCGGGGGCCAGCGACCGAATTCTTCGCACAAAATCTGCTCGACGTCAGTGGCATGCGCGAGTTTGCCCAGAGCATCCGGCGTGAAAAACAACGTGTGCGGAAACACGTCTTCCTTGAACCGATAATCCGAGTGAGGCATCTCGATGTAGGCGATGCCGTCGTCCGTGAGCAGTCGAGCAACGTCGCGCGTGAGCCTGACCGGATCGGCTACGTGCTCAATGACATGATTGAGGAAGATCAGGTGGTAGCGATCCCCGGTGTCGTGCAGAGTTTCGAGTCGAGAAATCGGGAAGCGAGCGCGTTTGGCGAGGATGCGGCGCGCATTGCGCGCGTCCGGCTCGACAAAATCGAAGCGTTGAATTTTTCCCGGAAGACAGCTATCAAGTATATCGACGCCCCAGCCGTGACCCGCGCCGACATCCAACACACGCAACAGGGGCTGAATCGGCAGGCGCGGGATGCAATGCAGTACGCGTAAATTCGTCTGCACCCTTTCATGGACGATTTGCGGGAGGTTTTCTCCTACGCCGAGCCAGAACGCGCCGTCACGGTAGAACTGGTCTAGCGTTGCCTGGCTCGCGCGAGGCAGCGCCATGCCGAGGCCGCAATCTGCGCAAATTGCGATTCGAGCGAAAGCGAGTAACGGGCTTGCGTGACCGCTCCCGTGCGGGTAGGAAATCATGCGCAGTGCGGGGGCTCCGCATATCAGGCAAACCGGTTTTTCCTCAGGTTCCATGATCGTCATGGCGGTCGCGTCTATTTGACCGTCCCGCGCGCGCCTATCACTTTTGCCGGGATGCCAGCGGCGATGGAGTAAGGCGGGATATCGCTTGTAACGACGCTGCCCGCGCCGATAATCGCGCCCTGGCCGATGCTGACATTAAGCAGGACTACGACATTGGCGCCGATCCAGACATCGTCGGCTACGTTGATCAACCCGGCGGCATGCCCCTGCACATTGATCGGCTTATCCCGCCGATCGTATTTATGATTGGATGCGCGCAGCACCACGTTTGGCGCAATTAGCACATCGTTTCCGATGGTAATTTTACCCCCGCAGTCTGCGTTGATCATCACCGAGTCGTTGAGCGCGACGCGGTCGCCGATGGTGATTGCGCTGCCGTTCTCGGGATCATGGCAGTAGATCCTGCACGACGTTCCCATGGAGAAGCGTTTGCCGATTTTAACCGCGTCCGGCCGCATGATCTCGGACCCGGCCGGCAGCAGAATTCCGTGCAGGGAGTAAACGCGATAGCGGAAATAATGTGATTGCAGCCAGCGGTAGAGGTTGCGCAGGGCGTAGCGAAGCGCGTTCATCTCAAATTTGCCGATCCATCATTAGCGGCTTTCACTTTCCGGTCGCAACAGCGGGCGATCATGCTACGAGCAGACTCTGGTTGCGAACCAGGTCGGCGAATTCGGCATTGGTCTCAACCAGCGTGGTAAATCGACCGGTGGCTTCGATCGCGCCGTTCTTCATGAAAACGATCTGGTCGCAATGCTGAACAGTACTGAGGCGGTGCGCGATAAAGATCATGGTGTTGCGGCCCGCGAGCGCGTCGATCGCCTGCGACAGGGCGTGCTCGGTAGTCGCATCAAGGCTTGCGGTGGCCTCATCAAAGACGATAACCTCGGGATGATGGTACAGCGCCCGCGCAACACCGATCCGCTGCCGTTCCCCACCTGAAAGCCGCACGCCTCGTTCGCCCACCATTTCGCCGAGACCGCGTGGCGCCGCCTTGAACTTGTCTTCGAGGCGGGCCGTTCTGAGCGCCTGCCATACTCGATCATCGTCGATTTCGCCGTCGGGCAAGCCGAACGCGATATTTCTTCGCACCGAGTCGTCGAGAAGGTAGAGCGACTGCGGGACGTAGCCGATCGATCGTTGCCATTGCGGCAATACGGGCTGGATGTCATTGCCATCGACAGTGATCTCTCCCTTCGACGGCTGCAGCAGGCCGAGGATGAGGTCGACGAGCGTGCTCTTGCCGGCGCCGCTCGGTCCGACCAGCGCCACCGCTTTGCCACGCGGGATGACCAGCGAAATGTCTTGCAGGCTCCATGGCCCGTCTCCGGTGTAGCGGTGCCAGAGATTGCGCACCTCGATATCGCGCCGGATCTGCAGCCGCGCCGGTTCTGCTCCCGGCACCTCCGGCGCGAGCCGGACGCCGGTCGCCGGCGAAGGTAATGCAGGGTCAAGGTCACGGGGAATCGCATCGAGCGCGGGATAGTAGAATCGCACGCTGTTGAGTGCAACGATGATGCGTGTGATCGACGGCAGCAGCCGCATTGCCGCCATCGCGAATAGCGCAAGCAGTGGCAGCGTTTGCGCCATGTCTACGCGCATAGCGATCATGACCGCGACCGCCACCAGCATGCCGCCGACGATGATGGTTTCCATGCACAGCCGGGGGAGCGCATTCAGCGTTACCAAAATCTCCGTGGTGCGCGCGTACTGGCTGGACGCCTGTCCGAAAGCATCGATAAAAAATGCCTCACGACCGAATAATTT
>JAYWDM010000620.1:0-3162 GCA_043779885.1 Betaproteobacteria bacterium
GTTGTTCGGCGTGGCGGTGGTGGTGGCAAACGCCGGTACCGCGCTGACGGTCGATGCGCTGACCGGCGATGGCGTGTTCACCGGCGGCGTGATCGTCCCGGGCACCGACCTGATGCGCCAGGCGCTGGCGGGCAACACGGACGCGCTGAAACTGCAACCGGGCGGCTTCAGGTTTTTTCCGGACGCCACCGGCGACGCCATCATGAGCGGCGCCATCAATGCGTCGTGCGGCGCCATCGAGCGCATGGCGCGATTTCTGCAGGAGGCCGGTCAGGCGCCGCCGCTGTGCGTGCTCTCGGGTGGGGGCGCCGCGCTGATCGCGCCGCATCTTAACCTTGAGGTGAAGGTAGTGGATAATCTGGTTCTTGAAGGATTGCTGACCATCTCCCGCGAAGTTCCGTGACGCCGGTCCGCAGCGGTGTGGAGGAGCAACAAAGTGGCGGAATCATGAGACTGTTTTTTTTGCTATTGTTGTTGGTCAATATCGGCACATTCGGCTATATCCGCTTCGCGGAGAGCCGGGATGGCGCCGCGGGCCAGATTGCGCTTTTGCAAATTGCCCCGGACAAAATAAAATTGTTGAAGTCCGGCACGCCGTCGCCCGGGGCCCGGGACAAAGTTGCCGCGGCGCGGCCCCAGCCAGGGCTGGTATGCCTTGAATGGGGTTTCTTCGATGCGGAAGACGCCCCGCGCGCGGGCGCCGCCCTCGCCCAATTGGCGTTGGGTGACAAAGTTTTCCGGCGCGAGGCGGGCGACAGCTACTGGGTGTACATACCGCCGCTCAAGACGAAGGCCGAGGCGGACAGGAAAGTCGCTGACGTAAAAACTTTTGGCATCACCGACTCTTACGTGGTCCAGGACAACGATCAGTGGAAGTTCGCGGTTTCGCTCGGCATATTCAAGAGCGAGGAGGCCGCCGCGAATTATCTGGGGCAGCTCAGGCAAAAAGGCGTGCGCTCCGCGGTGGTCGGACCGCGCGGCGCAACGGTCAGCCTGTTCGTGATCCGCGACCCGGGCGACGCGGCGGCAGCGAAAATTGCCCAACTCAAGGCTGATTTTCCCGCGGCGACGCTCAAGGCAGCGGCCTGCACCGAGCCGGGCGCGCCGAAAAGTCAAGGTTGAATTTGTTAAACGCGGGACGGCGCGAATCAACCCAAAAACGGCTGAGCCGCCGAAAGATGCCGATAAGAGCAACGGCAAAGTTCGTTGAGCCGGGGATAAACGCAGATAAAAATCGAAGGCGTCCCCCTGGACGAGGTTAAGTCCTTTGAACTTATCTGCGTTTATCTGCGTTCATCTGCGGCTAATCGCTTTTTCTGCAGTACTAGCGGCCGCGAATCTGGCGCAGGGTCCCGGTTGTCGACCGCTCATGGATGAACGGTATCGAGTGCACCGCGCCGTTCCAGCCCTTCACTTCGGCGGCGCCGACGATTTTGTCGGGTGTCCAGTCGCCGCCCTTCACCAGCACGTCCGGCCGCGCAAGCCTGATCAGCGCCAGCGGCGTGTCGTCGTCGAACCACGTAACGAGGCTCACGGCTTCAAGCGCGGCGAGCACCGCCATGCGGTCGGCGCGCGGATTGATCGGGCGATCCGGTCCTTTGCCGAGACGCTGCACCGACGCGTCGCTGTTGACGGCGACCAGCAGGTTCGCGCCAAGCGCGCGCGCCTGCGCGAGGTAGCTCACGTGACCGCGGTGCAGGATGTCGAACACGCCATTGGTGAACACCAGCGGCCGCGCCAGGTGCGCGAGGCGGGCGGCGAGTTCGGCCGGCGCGCAGAGTTTGGATTCGAAGGCAGGAGCGGGATGCACGGCGCAAGTGTAACGCGCCGCCGCCACCGCGCCAAACCGGAACACCGCTTGCGGCGCGGGGCGCGGCGGCTTTTTGCATAAGGGCGCGTTTCAGCCTGAAGCGGGTCATTGCGCGGCGCGACGGGCCGCAGCAATCTCCCGCGGGTGATTCATTGAGATTGCGTCGTCGCCACGCTCCTCGCAATGACCGTTCTTCGGGCCATTCCGAAATGCGCTCTAAGTGCTTGCCTGTGGCGCCCCGGCCGCCAGCGCGTCATTGACGATGGCCTGGGCCTCCGCGATGACGCGGCGCAGGTGATCTTCGCCGCGAAAGCTCTCCGCGTAAATCTTGTAGATGTTTTCGGTGCCCGATGGCCGCGCCGCGAACCAGCCGTTCTCGGTGACCACCTTCAGCCCGCCGATGGCGGCGCCATTGCCGCTGGCATGGCTGAGTATGCCCTGAATCTTTTCGCCGGCGAGTTCGGTGCGGCGGATCTGCTGCGGCGATAGTTTCGCCAGCAGCGCCTTTTGCTCAGGCGTGGCGGGCGCGTCTATCCGGTCGGCGGCGCACGCGCCGAATTCGCGCGCGAGTTCGCCGTAAACCTCCCCTGGATCGCGGCCCAGCGTGGCCGTTATTTCCGCCGCGAGCAATGCGGGCACGATGCCGTCTTTGTCGGTCGTCCACACGGTGCCGTCGAGCCGCAGGAAAGAAGCGCCCGCGCTTTCTTCGCCGCCGAAGCCGAGTGAACCGTCGTAGAGGCCGTCGGCGAACCATTTGAAACCGGCCGGCACTTCATAAAGTTTGCGCCCGAGCGCGGCGGCGACGCGATCGATCATCTGGCTGCTCACCACGGATTTCCCCACTGCCGCCTGCGCGTGCCAGCGCGGACGATGCTGGAAGAGGTAATGGACGGCGACGGCAAGATAGTGATTGGACGCAAGCAGGCCGGCGCCCCGCGTGACGATGCCATGCCGGTCATGATCGGTGTCGCACGCGAACGCGATGTCGAAGCGATCTTTCAGGCCCACCAGCTTTTGCATTGCCCAGGGCGACGACGGATCCATCCGGATACGGCCATCCCAATCAAGCGTCATGAAACGAAACGCCGGATCGACCTCCGGGTTGACGACGGTGAGCTTGAGGCCGTAGCGTGCGGCAATCGCGGGCCAGTAGTGAACACCGGCGCCGCCGAGCGGATCGACACCCATGCTGATATTGGCGCCGCGGATCGCAGCCATGTCGAGCACATTGCCCAGGTCGTTCACGTAGGCGTTGAGATAGTCGTGCCGGTGCGTGGTGGCTGCGCGCAGCGCCTGTTCGAAAGGAATTCTTCGCACGCCGCGCAGCTTGTCGCGCAGAAACTCGTTGGCGC
>JAYWDM010000621.1:0-3162 GCA_043779885.1 Betaproteobacteria bacterium
CTGGTCGAACCGTCGGCGGCCTTCTCGATCGCCATCGGGCGCACACCGCCGTCGAAGCTTATTTCCCAGGCGGTTTTTTCGGTCGCCAGATCGACCACATTCAGGAATTTCTTGCGCACCGAGCCGGACACCGCGTACTTGCCGTCCGGCGTGACGTAAGTATTATGCAGGCGGCCCGTCATCGGTATGGTTTTGCTCAGTTTCATCGCGACCGTATCGACGATATCCAGCGTGCCGGGTTCCGTGATCGCGACGACCACCCGCTTGCCGTCAGGCGTCACCGCGATATTGTTGGGGCGGCCGCTCAGCGGCACGTGCTTGATGATCCTGCCGGACTTTTGATCGACGACGTCGAGCGTGCTCTCAGCCTCGTTGCTGATATAGACCAGCTTGCCGTCGGGCGAGAAACCCACGCCGTGCGCCGCCTCTATGCCCTTGATCACCTGCACGACCTTGTTGGTCGCCGGATCGATGACGTGAACGCTGTCGCCGGCGGCATTCGTGACATAGACTCGCGCCGTCTCGGCACTTGCCGGCAATGCCGCCAGCGCGAGTGCGAGCCACAAATATCCGAGATTATTGTTTGAGCACATGTTTGAAATCCTCCTTGATGGGCGCAATAAGTCTAGACCGGTGCGGACGCAAAGGCAATGCGGCGGTGCGGCATAAGCGTCCGGCTAACCCTTGCCCGCGCCGCGAACCCGGATCAGGGCTTGGCGGCGGCGGCCTTTTCGATGTCGATGTCATAGTCGCGCGCGATCTTTTCCGCCGAAATTTTGCCGTCCGCAAAATCGCTGATGAGCGCAGCAAGGTCGCGCTCGCGCGGCGCGCCGTAACCGCCGCCGCCCGGCGTCATGATGCACAGGTGCTGGCCTTGCTTGATGCGGCCGCTGAACTTGCTCGGAATCTTCCGCATGGCGCCGCCGTCTTCTTCCAGAAAGAACGTGCTGAAACTGCCGTTGCCGCCGTTATAGAGCCCGCGCGGCGCAAACGCCGCGCGGTCGCCGCGTACGTTGACGGACGCGCTTTCGGCGAGCATTTCATACTCGCGCAGGATGCCGAGGCCGCCGCGAAATTTGCCGCTGCCGCCGGAATCCGGCACGAGCTCATAGCGCGTAACACGCACCGGATAGTCCATCTCGATCGACTCGACCGGGATGTTCATCGCATTCGAAGTTCCCGTGCTCACCGCGTCGGCGCCGTCCGCCGTCTGGCTGCCACCCATGCCGCCGTTGTAGCTTTCATAGAACACGAAGCTGCGTCCGCTGCGCGGATCGATGCCGCCAAACGATACGCCGACCGGCACCCCGCAGCATTGCGCTCCGACCTTCGCGGGAACCGCCAGCGCGAGCGCTCCCATCACCGTGTCCGCGACCCGGTTCACGGTGACCGAACGCGCGTTGACCGGCGCCGGATGGCGCGGGTTGAGCAGCGTTCCCTCCGGCACGAACACTTCGACCACGCGGGTGAGCCCGTCGTTGAACGGAATGTCATCCGGCAGCACGCAGCGCACGCAGTAGAACACCGTCGTCCACGCCTTCGACAACGGCGCGTTGAGCGGCCCCCGCACCTGCAAGTCGGTGCCGGTGAAATCGAAATGCATGCGGTCGTCGAACACCTCCAGGCGCACGTGTATTTTTATCGGCTTGGTGAGATCGACGCCGTCGTGGTCCATGTAGTCCGTGAACTCGAAAACGCCGTTCGGAATCATGCCGATCGCCGCGCGCGCTTTTTTCTCCGCGTAATCGATCAGCAGCTCCATCGCATGGCTCACGCCTTCGCAGCCATAACGCTCCAGCAGGTCGCGCAGCCGCTGCTCGCCCTTCAGCAACGCGCCCTCCTGCGCGCGCAGGTCGCCCATGAATATGTCGGGTCCGCGCACATTCGCGCACAGCATGTCGAGCAGCGTCTTGTTTTCGCGGCCCGCGTCCATCAATTTCACCGGCGGAATGACGAGCCCTTCCTGATACAGTTCGGTCGCCGTCATCGGGTTGCTGCCCGCCACCATGCCGCCGACGTCGGTGTAATGAATGATGCAGCCCGCGAATACGATCAACCGGCCTTCATGGAAGATCGGGCGGAACACCGCGATGTCCGGCAGGTGGCTGCCGCCGCGATAGGGATCGTTGATCATGAAAACGTCGCCCGCGCGCATGGATTCGGCGGGAAACTCCTGCATCACCGCCTGCAGCATGAACCGCATCGACCCCAGATGGCCCGGCACCACGACGGGCTGCGCGACGATGCGCCCCGCCGCGGTAAAAATCGCGCACGATGCGTCCTGCGCTTCCTTCACCACCTGCGAATAGGCGGAACGCAGAAGCGTGAGCTGGATTTCCTCGGTGATCGCATTCAGCGCGTTGGCCAGTATTTCCAGCCGGAAAGCGTCGAGCTGCGTATGGCCCGGCATGTTCATCGTGCTTCTCCCGCGCGCGTTATCATGAGGTTCGCAATGGCATCGCACCGCGCGGTCCAGCCGGGCGGCACCACCGTGGTCGAATCCGCCGCCTCGATCAGCGCCGGCCCCGTCAGCGTATCGTTCGCCAGCAGCAGCGCGCGGTCATAGCACTGGCACTCGAGCATGCCGTGATCCCTGAAGTAAACCTTGTGCGACGACTTGCGCGCCCGCGCGGCGGTGCCATCGCCCGCCGCCAGCGGCTGATGCTGCAACCGCCGCGTATTGCCGACTGCCGTGACCGACAGCGTTACGAACTGGATCAGGCCGGCGCCATCACGCCGCCCGTACATGCGTTCGTGCAACTGATGGAACGCCTCGGCAATTTCCGGCTGGTCGGCGGCGGTGAGCGCGCGGTCCGGCACGCGCATATTGATCTCGTACGCCTGCCGGCGGTAGCGCATGTCCGCCGAGCGCTGAAACGCTATGGTGCTGTCAGCCAGGCCGTAGCGCTGCAGGGCTTCCCGGCCGCGCCGTTCGAGCGCGCTGAAAACGCGCTCGACGCCGTCGATGTCGCCGCCGATGACGGCTTCGACGTGCGTCTGGCGAAAATCGTACCGGATATCGGCGACCAGCAGCCCCTGCGCCGAAAGCAGTCCGGGCGCCGGCGGCACGATGACTTCGCGCACGCCCAGATCGGCCGCGAGGTCGATTCCGTGAACCGCCCCGTTGCCGCCGAAAGCGACCAGCGAGAACCCCGTCGGATC
>JAYWDM010000622.1:0-3160 GCA_043779885.1 Betaproteobacteria bacterium
TTCGCAAACCATCTCAACACGCCTTGATTCGGAGCAAGTTTGACAAACTCGGAAATAGCGCAAGTATCCAGCAGAAACCTCACAGAGCAATCTCGCGCGGCAATTCACGACGCCGCGAAATATCCAACTCAACGGCATATTCGGCAGGCACCTGCAAGCACGTCAGCAGGCTCCCTTTGGGCTGTTTCATACGGCGGTATTCTTCCGCCGACACAATCACCACCACCTCACGCCCGTGGCGCGTTACCGTCTGCGGGCCGTGGGCCAAAGCCTCGTCTACGACTTCACTGAAACGGTTTTTTGCCTCCTGCAATTGCCAAAGCGTATTCATAGGCTGCCTCTTGTTCTGTCCAGTCTGGCTAGAATAAATCAGTGCAATGCAACTTACAAGAAAAATAATTTAGCCACGGCTCGCAACAAAAAGCGCCTCGTTAACAATAATAGGAGACAGACAACGTTTTCCAGGCTATTCAGGGTCATGTTTGCTGTTCCGCCGTGTCCGCGCGCTACCGGGGTCACCTCGCTTTGCCAAGAGGTCCGCCAATGCCGCTCTGAGTCGGCCGGTCAGTGTTCGCTTCGCTCGCGCCGGATCAGCCATTTCCCGCCCGCCTTTACCAGGCCGAGTGTTTTCGTTCCGCTGTCATTTAATCGATCGGATCGGTAATCCTGCCTGAAGCGGACGGTGGCGGACGCGCCCTCGATGCTGATCTCGACCGCGCTGATCTTCACGTTGATCCAGGATTTGTTGGCGATGCGCGCGTGCCGTTGCGCCCGCCATTGCTGTCCGGTGCGGTCGCTTGCGGTGGAAAAATTCCGCGCATAGGCCGCGAAATAATTTTCGAAATCCTGTCTCGACCATGCATCGGCCCATCGGGACAGCGCCGCGCTGATCTCCTGCCTGTCCGTGGCGGTGCCGGGCTCGCCCGGGGGGCGTTCTGCGGAAAAGGAAGAATCGGTCTTGCGGATTTCGCCACTGGCGGCGCCGGCGGATATCGATCCCGCGCTTGCCGCGCCGCTCCCCCCAGCCGCGGGATTCCCGGCGGAGGCGGCAACGCTCGCTGCGGGATCACGCCCGGCGACGCAGTCCGGCAGCCGTGCATCGTCGGATTTGATCAGCTGAAGCATGCGCGTCGCGTATTCGTGGCCCATGCCTGCGGCCCGCTGAAACAGCGCGACGGCGTATCCGTCGTCGCGGTCGATCCCGCGCGCGGTGGCGTACATCCAGCCCAGACGAAACGCGGCTTCAGCGCTGCCCATGTGCGCAGCCTTGCAATACAGGTTGGCCGCCCGCAGCGGATCTCTTTTTACGCCCTCGCCGTGTTCATAGTGCGTGGCCTGGGCGAGGAGGGCCTCGGTAGACGTCGGCGGGGCGGCTTGATCCGCCGCGCCGGCTTGCTGCAACCAGAAAGCGGCCAGCAGGACCAGCGTGCAGGTATTCATGTGTGTCAAGCGGATGATCCTCATGCCGGAAACGTGACGCGAATATACCCAACGTTTCGCGCCGATTCAACACCTCGATCGCGGTGTTGCACGCGCCTGGCCGGGATGCGTGCAGGCGCCTGGGTTGGCTCGACGGCTGGTGCGGACCGCAACTGGTGCAGGGGAAACCGGATGCTATAGTCCAAGGTATCCAATTTTCCCGGGAGAGCACATCAAATGGACCTGCGATTGAAAAACAAGACCGCCCTCGTTACGGGCGCCAGCATGGGCATAGGCCGCGCCATCGCAAAAGGACTCGCCGCGGAGGGCGTTCGCCTGTGCATAGCGGCGCGCCGGCGTGAATTGCTTGAGCAGGTCGCGAAGGACATCGTCACCGCGGGTGGCGTCGAGCCGCACATTGAAATTGTCGATGTGATGGAAGATGGCGCGCCGCAGCGGTTGGCCAGGGCGGCTGAGAAGGCGCTGGGACAAATCGACATCCTGATCAACTGCGCGGGCGGCAGCCGCCCGCCGATACCGATCGGCGCCCCGGAGGACGAATGGACCGATGTGATGACGCTCAATTTTATCCGCGTGCGCCAGCTGACGCATGCCGCTCTTCCCGGCATGATGGAACGCAAATGGGGGCGCGTCGTCAACATCACGGGCAAGTCGGAGCCGGACGGTTTGCTCGCGGCCACCCCGGCCAAGGCCGCGATGCACGGATGGTCCAAGGGGCTGTCACGCGAAGTCGGAAAATTCGGCATCACGGTGAACTGCATACCGCCCGGCCGCATCATGAGCGAACAGATACGGCGCAAATATTCGGCAGAATTTCGTGCCCGACAGTCGGCGGAAGAAATTCCGGTCGGCCGCTACGGCGAGCCCGAGGAACTGGCCGCCCTCGCCGTATTTCTGTCTTCTCCGGTTGCCAGCTATATCACGGGAACAGTCATGCCGGTGGACGGGGGCCTGCGCCGGTATGCGTTCTGAAGGCGGCGATGCCGGGATGCGCGTCACGCATTGGCGCCTCGCGCTGCTCTTGCCTGCAAATGGTTGCCTGCATGGCGGCGCAGAGTATGGATGCCGGCAATCAGCAGGGACGGGGAAAATTCGGCGGCCGGCGGTTGAAGTGGCGCCGGCATTGCATCAGCAACGGCCCACTTGTTCCCACGTCCGCCCCGCCGGGCGCGATCGTGAGAGTAACCGACACGCCTGCGTAAACGGTCACGAAGCCCGCATCAGGCGCGACCCGCTGTCATTTCCGTTCGGCGCTTCAAAAATGGTAGGCGATGCCTGCACTCAGATAATAATTCGACGCACGCTCCGTTAGCGGGCTGCGCGCGGCGTCGCCCTGGAGGCGCCGCGCCTCCATGCTGCCGACCACGATCCAGTTCCGGGTCACGTCAACCGACCACAGTAATCCAACACTGCCAAACAGCAATCCGCTGCCTGTATTGAACGCGGGCAATCCTGTGGCGGCGGACTGCTGCGGCGTAATGCCATAGAAAGAGCCGGTCGACTTCGAGTTCGCCCATGTCGCCTGCGTAAACACCCCCGCGGAGACGCGTCCGCTGTGGTAGACACCCGCGCTAAGACGAAGATCGGCCTGGGCGCCGCGGGTGGACTCAGCTTGCCGCCGCACGCGCGCAAGCAATGTGATCGGCATCGGACCGATAGTGTGGTCCCATTCCAAATGCAGGCCGTACGACGCACCGCTATTGATGCCCGCAACGTTGCG
>JAYWDM010000623.1:0-3158 GCA_043779885.1 Betaproteobacteria bacterium
GATGGCGGAATTGGTAGACGCACGGGACTCAAAATCCCGCGCCAGCAATGGTGTGGGGGTTCGATTCCCCCTCCCGGCACCACAGAATAGTCCAGCAGCATCCACCCAAGTCCAGATTCCGCAACTTCCCATAGGCGAGTGCGCGGGAGGAGGCTAATCTTGTGCTTATGTCAGTTCTGGAATAAACTATGAAACTGGTCAAGTGGCTTGGCGATAGCCGAAAGACGGTGAAGGCGTTCCCTGCCGCCGCCAGGCGTCAGGCGGGAATCGAGTTATTCGCGGTCCAACTGGGCGAGACCCCGAGCGATTGGAAGCCGATGCGGCCGGTAGGACCGGGCGTGAGCGAAATGCGAATCCGCGTCGAGGGCGAGCATCGAATGCTGTACGTCGCCAAATTTGCTGAGGCGATCTACGTGTTGCACGCCTTTACCAAGAAAACGCAGGCAACGAGCTTGCATGACGTGAGCATTGCCAGACAGCGCTACCGAGACATGATTGCACAGCGAGGCCAGAAATGACGAAGCGGGTAAAGATTGAAAACGGGTCCGGAAATGTGTTTGCTGATGTGGGTTTCCCACCTGACCAGGCGCACAACCTGCTGCTGCGCGCCGAAATGATGATCCGTGTCGAGCGCTTCGTGAAGCAAGGGCGCATGACGCAGCAGGCGGCCGCACGTGTGCTTGGCGTGACGCAGCCGCGGCTCAACCAACTGCTCAAGCGCAAGATCGAGTTGTTCAGCCTCGACGCCCTGGTCAACATGCTGAGCAAAGCCGGTATGCGCGTCGAGTTGCGGGTGAAGAAAGCGGCTTGATTCCGGCGACCAGAATTCTCGGCGCAACGTGCCTGCGACTCGGCGTCACGCGCGCGCATGCCAGTTCACCCCGTGCTCAACGAGCGGTCAGAGCAGTGTAGAGATTGCCAGGGCCAGTCCGATGGCGGGAAAAGCAGGAAACCCTTGCCTGCCCGGGCTGGCTTCCCCTCAAGGGATAGCGCGAAGGGGCACAGATGAGGGCAGCATACAAATCGAAGAAGCCACAACAAAACGTGCGCCGATCAGACAAGGAGACCGGCGAGTTTATCTTTGGGGGTATGCAGCGTCGGGTCGCGCGCACGGTCAAGCATTCATGCGGATTGCAGGGCGTAATGTGTTAGCCCCTCACCTTTCGATTCCTGAGTCGCCAAGCATGCTCAAGCAATGCTTTATGCACTGGGCACCCTGCGCGTTAGGCCTGGTCCTCGGCGGCGGCGCCGTCACCGCCTGGCCCGCCGGCGCCGGGACGGCAACGGATGACTACCCCGCGAAGCCGCTGCGCGTTATCGTCGCTACGTCGCCGAACGGGGGAACAGACTACGTCGCACGGATCATGGGCCAGAAGCTCTCCGACGCCCTCGGTCAGTCGATGGTCATCGACAACCGTCCCGGCGCAACCGGGTTGATCGGGATGGAGACGGTGGCGCGCGCGGTTCCCGACGGCTACACGTTGCTGGTCATAAACGTCGGTCATCTGATCGCGACGCTGCTGCGCGAAGTCAGCTTCGACGTGACGAAGGACTTGCTGCCCGTGTCGCTGCTTGCGTCGACCCCGGTCATGCTGGTCGTGCACCCGTCGGTGCCGGCCAAAACTCTGGCGGAGTTCCTTGCGCTCGCGAAATCGCAGCCCGGCAAAATAAACTACGCTTCGGGCGGCGTCGGCGGGGTGCAGCATTTATCGACCGAACTGCTCAAGCGCGAGGCCGGGATCGACCTCCTCCACGTGCCCTATAAAGGCACCGGGCCGGGTCTGGTGGACCTGCTGGCGGGCCAGGTCCAGCTCACGCTCACCAGCGTTCCTTCGGTGATCCCCTACGCCAAGGCCGGACGATTGCGCGCGCTCGCGGTGACGGGCCAGACCCGATTGTCGGGCGCACCGGAAGTTCCGACTTTTGCCGAATCAGGCCTGCCCGGCGTGGAAGTGGTGATCTGGTACGGAATACTCGCGCCAAGGAACACGCCGCGCCCCATCGTCGATAAACTGGCCCGCGCGATCGGGCAAATCGCAAAGTCACCCGACGTGCGCGAAAAGATGTTGCGTGACGGCGCGGAGCCCGTCGGCAGTTCACCCGCCGAGTACGCGAAGTATTTTATTCACGAACGCGCTAAGTGGCTGAAGGTGACGCACCAGGCAGGATTGCTGAAGGACTGAACTCTAAGAACGCCGGCCGGAATAACGCTCGCCCAATGCAAACATTTCCCCGGTGCCGAGCAACTGCTGCAATTCGGAAAAATCAAGCATCGCATCCTGCAGCGTCTGGGTCGTGCCCGTCGCGTGCAGCGTCCTGAGATAACGGCGCGCCGCGTGGACCACCGCGCGCGGCAATCCGTTGCCGCCGCCGAACACCACCAGGCGGTAGCCGATGCGCTGCAGTTCGGGCACGGGGACCGGATTGCGGTCGCCGCCGGCCGTCATCGCGAGCATGAGCGGAATACGTGGTCCGAACCGCGCCACGATCGCGCGCATGTCCTCCATGCTGCGCGGGCCTTCGAGAAACAACATATCGGCGCCCGCCTCGAGGTACCGTTCCGCGCGCTCCATCGCGCGCTCCAGGCCTTCGACCCCAACCGCGTCGCTGCGCGCAATGATCACGAGTTCCCCGTCGTGACGCGCATCCAGCGCGGCGTGCAGCTTGCCCGCCATTTCCGCGGCGGAAATGAGCGTTTTGCCCGCCAGATGCCCGCAGCGTTTCGGCGTCGTCTGGTCCTCGATCAGGATGGCGTCCGCGCCGCTGCGCCCGAACACGCGCACGGTGCGCGCGACGTTGAGCGCATTGCCGTAGCCGGTGTCGCCGTCGACCACGAGCGCGATATCGACGCGGTCCCGGATAACGGCTGTGGTTTCCGCCATCTCGCTCATGGTGACAAGGCCAACGTCGGGACGGCCGAACCGCATATTCGAAATTGCACTGCCTGATATGCAGCATGCCGCAAAGCCGGCTTCCTGCGCGAGCAACGCGCTCATGCCGTCCCAGACGCCGGGCGCAACGATGATGTCCGGGCCGGCGAGTTGCCGGCGCAACGCGGGACGCGTCGTCATCGGGTTTCCCCGCCCGCGGCGCGCGTCCTGAAACGCTTCTCCAGATGCGGGATCAAACCCCCGTCGCGTATCATCTGCATGAGGTGG
>JAYWDM010000624.1:0-9027 GCA_043779885.1 Betaproteobacteria bacterium
TGCCCGCTCGCGCGCTCAAATTCAGGCACCAGTTCGATCAGCGCTTCTTTCGCGGAAATCGTGCTGAACACGATGATCTCCGCACTTTGCGCCGTGGTCGCGGCGAGACTTATGCCCATGACGGCCATCGCCGTTGCGAGTGCATCCATTCCCAGGAGTTGCATGCTGTCTTCTCCGTCTTGACTATCCGACGCTTCATCGCCACCTCCACCAAAGCATCGATTTGATAATAGCACTGCCGCCCTCTATGCTCGATTCAGCCAAGGGATAGTAGAGAATTGGGACGCACTCCAATGGTATTACCTTAACATCGGGCACGGTATTTCGCGGCAGGATGGGTGGAGGCGCTTCGCGCCGATACCCATCAGTTGCCGGACATGATCGATGGGTATCGCTGCGCTCCACCCATCCTACGGTATGCTCGGGGCTTAAGGTCGTGACAATGGGGACGTCCCAATTTGCTCAGCGTAAGCATCATTTCGTTGAAGAAGTCGTTCAACGTCAACCCTCTTCAGGAACGCTTGCGGGTTAAACGCATGATGCCAGTTCGATTCCATGCAACCTTACTCGACCCTGATATTCGCGGCCTTGATGACTTTCGCCCATTTCGCGGTTTCCGCGCGCATGAAGGCGCCGAACGCTTCCGGCGTGCCGCCGATGGCTTCCATGCCGATGGCCGCGAAGCGTTCCCTGATATCGGGTGCCTGCAGGCTGCGACCGATTTCGGCGTTGAGCGTATCGATGATGTTTCTGGGCGTGCCGGCGGGCGCCACCACGCCGTTCCATGCGATGGCGACTACACTCGGCCAGCCCGCTTCTCCCATGGTCGGCACGCCGGGCAGCAATGCGCTGCGCTGTTCACTGGCGATGGCGAGTGCCCGGAGCCTGCCGCTCTGGATAAAAGGCAGGACGATCGGCAGCACGCTCCACAACGATTCGATCTGGCCGCCGACCACATCGGTCGCGACCTGCGCTCCGCCCTTATAGGAAATGATCTCCATCTTTATGCCGGCCGTGTGATTGAGCATTTCAGCCAGCAGGTGCTGGACCGAAGCGATCGTACTCACACCCGCGCGCAGCGGCCGGGCTTTGGCGAGCGCGACGAGTTCCTGCACCGAACGCGCGGGTACCGACGGGTGAATCGCGAGCACGTTGGGGCTCGCATTCACGAGGATGACCGGTGCCAGATCGCGTTCGGGATCGTACGGCAGATTGGGATAGAGACTCTTCCCGGCGGTAACCGGGCCCGGCGTTGCCAGCCCCAGCGTGTAGCCGTCGGGCGCGGCCTTCGCCATCGCATCCGTACCCGTATTTCCGTTGGCGCCCGGGCGGTTTTCGACGATGACGCTGCGGCCCAGACTTTCGGTGAGTTTCTGGCTGATCAGCCGTGCGGCGGTGTCGGTGCCGCCGCCGGGCGGATACGGGACGATGACGCGTATGGTGCGATTCGGGTATGACGATACCGGGATCGAGGCCTGCGCGATTAACACGGCGGCCGCGGCCGACTCGCGGACGTTCGCATCCCGCAAGCGGGAACCCTGCTCACTGCTCGCGTCCAGCCCACCTGGCGGATACGGGACGATGACGCGTATCGATTTTGCAGGGTAGGTTTGCGCCAGGGCCGGAATGACGCAGCCCGCGAGCAGAACGGCGGAAACCGGCAGAAAATATTTTGTGGCCATTCGTTTTTATCGCCCGATGCTCGCAATTCCATCTTCGCGATAGAATATTAGCATGCCGATCCGCAATGCCTCACGCTTCTGCCAGCTGGGCGTAATCCCGACGATTGTTGCTGCGCTGTTTGCCGCGCACGCAGCAGCGCAGGATTATCCGAACAAGACGATTCGCATCGTTGTGCCGTTTCCGCCAGGCGGCGCGACCGACGTGGTTACGCGCATCGTCGCGCAGAAACTCACCGAGCAGATGGGGCGCCAGGTCGTCACGGAAAACCGTGGCGGCGCCGGCGGCATCGTCGGCACGGAGGCCGTCGCCAAAGCGCCGCCCGACGGCTATACGCTGGTGATGGGCACTTCCGGCACGCACGCGATAAACGTCAGCCTGTATCCGAAGCTTGCGTACGACCCCGTCAGGGATTTCGCGGCGGTCACTCGCACCGCGCTCCTGCCGAGCATGATCCTCGCGCACCCGTCGGTGCCGGCGAGAAACGTGCGTGAACTCATTGCGCTCGCCAAAAAACATCCCGGCCAGCTCACGTACGCGTCATCCGGCAGCGCGCAGTATCTGACGGGGGCGCTGTTCACGAGCATGGCCGGGATCGTTATGCTGCACGTGCCGTATAAAGGCGGCGGGCAGGCGATGCCGGCGCAACTCGGCGGCGAAGTGGCGCTATCGTTTTCAACCGTGGTTTCGTCGCTGCCGCATGTACAGAGCGGCAGATTGCGCGGGCTGGCGGTGACGAGCGCGCAGCGCACGCCGGCGGCGCCTGAATTTCCGACGGTCGCCGAATCCGGATTGCCCGGTTACGCGGCGGTATCGTGGTACGGCGTGTTCGCGCCGGCCGCTACCCCGCGGGAGATCGTCATGCGTCTGCACGGCGAAATCGTGCGCGCGCTCAAAATTCCCGAAGTCCGGCAGCTATTGCTTGCCCAGGGCGCAGAGCCGGTCAGCGACACGCCCGCGCAATTCACGGCGATCATCGAAGCCGATGTTGCGAAGTGGGGGGATATCGTGCGCAAGTCCGGCGCGAAAGCTGACTAGCAACGGTCGCAAAAACAGTTTGGAGCCGCAGATAAACGCGGATTAACGCAGATAAGTTCTAAAGGACTAATCGTCGGCTAGCAGTTTGTTGAAAATCGGCAGAGACTGTCATTGCGAGGAGCCAAAGGCGACGAAGCAATCTCGTCATTCGTTGATTGCGCAAAATACGAGATTGCCGCGCTGACCGCCACGCTACGCTCGCGGCTGACGGCTCACCGCAATGACAGCATGATGTGTTTTTCAACATACTGCTAGAACTTCATCCCCGTTTTCTTGACCAGCTCGCGCCACTTGTCGAATTCGGCTTTCACTTCGACAGCGAATTCCTGCGGCGTGTTGCCGATGACGTCGGTGCCCTCGAATTCCATGCGGCGCTGGACTTCCGGCGTCTGCAGCGCGCGTTTCGCTTCAGTGCTGAGTTTGTCGACGATGTCCTTCGGCACGTGCGCCGGCGCAAACATGCCGAACCACGCGACAACGTCGTAGCCGGGCACGCCGCTTTCGGCAACCGTCGGCAGTTCCGGCAGCGCTCTGGCGCGCACGCCGCTCGTGACGGCGATGGCTTTAAGGCGTCCCGCCCTGATCAGCGGCAGCGCCGAGAGCGGGCTGCCGATCATCCAGTCCGCCTGCCCCGCGGCAACGGCCGGGTAAGCATCCGCCACGCCCTTGTACGGCACGTGCGTCATCGGCACGCCGGCCATCACGGTCAGGAGTTCGGCTCCCATGTGCACGATGCTGCCGACGCCCGCCGAGGCGAAGCTCAGTCCGCCCGGCTTCGTTTTCGCCAGGGCAACGAGCACTTTCACGCTGGCCGCCGGCAATGACGGCGTGAGGATGACGATGTACGGATTGGAAGTGAGCCGGCTGATCGGCTGCAGATCGCGCACCGGGTCGTAGCCCTGCGGCCGTATGGCGGCGTTGGTGACGACTCCGCTGCTCGTGACGAGCAGCGTGTGTCCGTCCGGCGCCGCCTTCGCGACGAGCTCGACGCCGATGCTGCCGCCGGCGCCCACGCGGTTGTCGACGACGAACGATTGGCCCCATACGCGGCTGTAGTGCTGCGCGGCGATGCGCGCAAGCGCATCCACGCCGCCGCCGGCGGTCACGTTCACGATCACGCGCACCGGGCGTTGCGGATAGGACTGCGCGTGCGCCGGCATTGCGGCGCACAGGAGCGGGATGGACAGCGCCGCGCCGGCCGCGGCGCGAACCGCGCCGTTGATACGAAAGCGAATCATATCGGCCGCATTATCGCTCAGGGCGTATTCCCGCGCCACGCACGATCGCCGCCCATTTCCTGAGTTTGTCTTGATTGCATGTCACGAATTCCCCCGGCGTGCGGACGGCGGGCGCGTGAACGTGAGCGCATGGGAAAACTTCGCGAATTCGGCAATGATCACTTGATTCTCCACAGCAGCTTCGTGCGAAGTATAACGGCGCGACGGTTTTTCCTCCCCCGGCCCGGATGTACGGTATCGTACATCACCTCACTGCGAAGGCATGTCATGGCACACATCGATACCAGTGAAGTAGTCCGCGCCTCGGTCTGGATTCGACCGACGGGCGACGCGCTTGATCAAATACAGAAAGTCTCGCGTCTTGCGCACAGGCACGGCGGCGGATCGCAGGTGCAGCCGCATGTCACGCTGTTGTTCGGCATGGAAACCACGCGCGCCAGCGCCGGGCTCAAACTCAAGCACCTTGCCGCGCGCGTGCAGCCGTTCACCATCAGGCTGGGCAAAATCGAATGGCGCCAGGATTACTTCCATTGCCTCTACGCGGCCGTGGAATCGAGCCCGGAGCTCGCCGCTGCGCAGCGTGACGCATACGATGCGTTCGAAATGAAACCGGCGCCGCCGTTCGAGCCGCATCTGAGCCTGCTCTACGGCAATCTTGATGAAGCCGTGAAGAAAAAACTCGCCGCCGAATCCGGCGGCACGCTCGATCTCGCTTTCGAGGTCCACGCGGTGCACCTCGTCAATGCGTCGATGGGAGTGCCGGTCACCGAGTGGCGCACGCTCGCCGAGCACGCGCTAACGCGCGCGTAGAAGCCGCGGACGCGGCGCTACGCAGCTTGCGCCGTCACCTCGCGCAACACGGCGTCGACCGTGCGGCCCAACTTGTCGACGATCTCCGCGATGTGCGCGGCATTGACGATGAACGGGGGTGCGAGCATCACGTGATCACCGCGCCTGCCGTCGACGATGCCGCCCGCCGGATAGCAGATCAGGCCGTTCTCCATGCCGACTTCCTTGATCTTCGCGTTGACCTTGAACGCGGGATCGAACGGCTCCCTGGTGCGGCGGTCGGCGACGAACTCGAGCGCCATAAACAGTCCGCGGCCGCGGATGTCGCCCACGTTGGGATGGCCGCCAAAGCGGTCGATGAGCGCTGCGCTGAGTGCGGCGCCCTGACGACGCACGTTGGATAACAGGTCCTGCCCGCGAATTTCGTTCTGCGTGGCGAGCGCCGCGGCGCACGCCGCCGGATGCCCCGTAAACGTATGGCCGTGCATGACGATATTGCTGCCGCGCTCGATCGCGCGGTGAATTTTCTCGGCGATCAGCAATGCGCCGATCGGCTGGTAGCCCGCGCCCAGGCCCTTGGCCACTGTCAGCAGGTCCGGCGCGATGCCCTCCTGCTCGCAGGCGTAGCGCGTGCCGGTGCGGCCCATGCCGCACATGATTTCGTCGAGTATCAGCAGCACGCCGTGATGGTCGCAGATTTCACGAATGCGCCGGAAGTAACCCGGCGTCGCGGCAACCGCGCCGAGTGTTGCGCCGACGACCGTTTCGGCAATGAACGCCGCGACGTTCCCGGGCCCGAGTTCGATGATTTTCGCTTCGAGCTCGTTCGCCATGCGCAGCCCGTAGGCTTCGGCGGTTTCGTCCGCGCCCTTGTAGCGATAGGCGTAGCACGGCGAAATGTGCTGCATCGTATTGATCAGCACCGGCTCAAACTGCCGGCGCCGCCAGATGTTGCCGCTGGCGGACAGCGCGCCGAAAGTGTTGCCGTGATAACCCTGACGCCGCGCGATGACGAATTTGCGCTGCGGCTGCCCGGTTTCGACAAAATACTGGCGCGTGATCTTCAGCGCGGCCTCCACGGATTCGGAGCCGCCGCAGGTCAGCCACACTTTGGTGAGCTGCGCCGGCGCGCCCGTCACCAGATCGTCGGCCAGCCGTTCGGCGGACTCCGTCGTGAAAAAACGCGTGTGCGCGAACGCGAGCTGGTCGACCTGGTCCCGGATCGCCTTGCGCACGGCCTCGTTGCTATGCCCGAGGCATGACACTGCGGCACCCGACGACGCATCGATATAGCGCTTGCCCGACGCGTCGATCAGATAGGGTCCGTCGCCCGCGACCGCGACCGGCAGCGCGTGACCAACGTTTTCCCGGTAAAGAATATGCGACATGGCGGTTTGCTCCGTGGGAGATCAGAACGGGAACATACCGCCAGCGCGCGGGTCGCGTCCAGTCAAAAATCGGCTGCCCGTTGCGCGCGACGGGTTCGCCGCCGGACCGTCCGGCGCGGATTTGCGGCTTGACCGGCGGCGCCCCCGCGATTTACGCTTCGCAGCCGAACTCACCAACAATCACGCCAGGAGGAGACCGCATGCCCTACGCCACCGCACGCGACGGAACGCGGCTGTATTACGAGGAAGCCGGCAAGGGCACGCCCATCGTGTTCGTGCACGAGTTTTCCGGCGATCACCGCAGCTGGGAGATGCAGATGCGCTACTTTTGCCGCCGTTACCGCTGCATCGTTTTCAACACGCGCGGCTACCCGCCGTCGGATGTGCCCAAAGCGGTTGCGAAATATTCGCAGGCCATCGTGATCGACGACATCGCCGCCGTCATGAGCCACCTCGGATTGCGCAAGGCCCACATCGTCGGCTGCTCGATGGGCGCGCGCACGGCGCTCGGCTTCGGCATCACTCACCCGGCACGGGCGTTGTCCGTGACGACGGTCGGCGCCGGCGCGGGATCGAACCCCGCGACGCGCGCCGAGTTTCTGCGCAAGACCGCAGCAAGTGCGCGGCGCCTGCTCGACTTCGGCGTGCGTGCCACGCTGCGCGCCGCCGGCGTTGCTCCGGGCCGCGTCACGCAAATGCTCAAGGACCCGCGCGGCTACGCCGAATTCCGCCGCTGGCAGGAGGAGCACTCCGCGCTCGGGCTCGCCAATACGCAGCGCGGCGTGCAGCTCAGGCGCAAAACGATCTTTCAACTCGAAAGTTCTCTGCGCCGCATGAAAGTGCCGTTGTTCGTCGTCAGCGGCGACGAAGACGACAATTGCGTGGCGCCCGCGATGTTCATGAAGCGCGTATGCCCGGCGGCGCGGCTGTGGATCTGCCCCGCCACGGGGCATACGGTCAACACCGAAGAGCCGGATCTGTTCAACGGCATGCTCGGCGAATTTCTAGCGCTCGTCGACGCGCGGCGCTGGCGCGCGCGCGATCCGCGGTCGGTGGTGAAATAGGTATCGCTCCCACCCTCGCCCGTCCCCGTTCACGGGCGCAGGTATCTACACCTATTCATTACAGTAGGGCGGAAAATCGCAGCGCCTTCCGCCGTACGCCTGCGTTGAACCTGGACGGGGCGATGCCGTTGCCGTTGAATCAAGCCATGGTTCGCGCCCGGACTGAACGCTCGTGCGGCGGAATGCGCTGCGCTTTTCCGCCCTACGATAATGCCCGCGAGCGACGAGCGAGCAGGAGAAGGAACAGTCATGACTGTCCGCCGCGATAAGCCTCGTCAAATCTGGATTCGAGAAACGCATTCACGCCGCGGCAGCCGGCGACGACCGCCTGTGCCCACGCGTAGTAGTCGCGAATGCGCTGCTCATTCCAGCCGCTCGGCGGACTGACGGCAAGCGCATGCAGGTTGGAGGTCTTGTCCGCGATTTTCAGCATCTTCACGCGGTCCGGTTTGTGCGGCGTACATTCGACCTGCTGCCGCTTGCGCTCGGCCTTGAGCAGCGTCTTGTCGTCGGTCACGTCGCGCACGAGGTCCGCGACGTCGGCGCCGAACAGCTCCGCCAGCTCCGCGTAGGCGACGCCCTGGTCTTCGATACAGTCATGCAGCAGGCCTGCGATGATGAGGTTGGTGTCACTGCCGCCGGTCGCTTCGGCCAGCAGATACGCAACTTCGGCGAGATGATTGATGTAGGGTTCCTGCGCGACGCCCTTGCGGCGCTGGCTCACGTGCTTCTTCGCGGCGTAATCGAGCGCGCGGCTGATTTGAACGACGGCGTTATTCATGCTTGCGGCCTGCCGCGTTCAGTCGGCGCGGATCCCCGCGTCGCGTATCACCTTGCCCAGGCGCGCGCTGTCGTTCCTGATGAGCGCGGCGAATGCTTCGGGCGAACTGCCGACGGGCTCGAAGCCCGCGGCGACCAGGCGTTCGCGCGTATCGGCCAGCTGGGTGATGCGCACGACTTCGGCGTGGATCTGCGCGACGATGTCGGCAGGTGTGCCTTTAGGCGCGAGCACGCCGGTCCACGAATCGGCTTCGTAGCCGGGCAGACCCTGCTCTGCAATGGTCGGAATATCGCCCGTTGCGCTCGTGCGCCGGGTGCCGGTGGTGCCGAGCATGCGCAAGCGGCCGTTGCGATGCAACGGCAGGGACTGCGGAATGCCGGTGAACGCCATCGGCACCTGCCCCGCGACCAGGTCATTGAAGGCCGGCGTGACTCCCTTGTAGGCGATATGCACAAGCTTGATGCCGGTCATCGACGCCAGCAGTTCCATCGGGATGTGCTGCGCGCTGCCGATACCGCCCGAGGCGTAATTGAGCTGGCCTGGGAGCTTTTTGGCGAGCGCCACAAGTTCCGGCACCGATTTGACGGGAAACGACGGGTGCACGACGAGACAGTTGCCGATCGTCGCGGTCAGCGAGACCGGCACGAAATCGCGCTGCGAATCGTAGGAAATTTTGGCGTAAAGGCCGGGATTGACCGCGAGCGTTGCAATGTTGGCCATGCCTATCGTGTAACCGTCGGGCGCCGCGCGCGCGATCAGTTCCATGCCGATGATGCCATTGGCGCCGGTGCGGTTGTCCACCACCACCTGCTGGCCCCAGCCTTCCGCCATGCGCTGGGCATAGAGCCGCGCCAGCATGTCCACCGCGCTGCCGGCGGCGAACGGCAGAACGATGCGCACCGACCTCACGGGATACTTCTGCTGCGCGAGCGCTCCCGCCGGCACGGTCAGAGCAAGGGCTATCACGATGCCGGCTGGCATATGGACCTTCACGCGCGCTTCCTCGTGTTCGTTGGAAATGCCATACATGCTAGCAGGAAACGCAGGGT
>JAYWDM010000625.1:0-3149 GCA_043779885.1 Betaproteobacteria bacterium
TGTGGCGGGAAACGGCGGCGGGTCGCGCCTTCTTCGCGCTGCGCGACGCCTGTCTTGCGAGCAGGGACCCGGATCTTCAGCGCTACGGCGGCAAAGGCCTGATCCCCCTGTCGATCGCACCGCGACCCGCGCAATGGGTATACGAGGCAAAATGGAAATAGCATGCGTTTAACCCGGCGCATGCCTGAATATTTTCAAACACCGCTTTTCGCATCGCGCCAGGATAGCCGCGCGGCAAACGCACGGCGGTTAACAGGGAAGGCTGCCATGCAACGAAGCACGCTATTGAGCGTTTTGTTCGCGTCGCTGGTTCCATTGCCGGCATGGGGTCAGGCACAGGACTATCCGAGCCGTCCGATTCGGGTCATCGCCCCTTTCCCGCCCGGCGGCGGCGTCGAGTTTCTCAGCCGCATCGTCGGCCAGAAAATGGCCGAGAACTGGGGCCAGCAAGTCGTGATCGATAACCGCGGCGGCGCCTCCGGCATCATCGGCATGGATATCGCCGCGCATGCAACGCCCGACGGCTACACCGTCCTGATGACCGAAGTCGGCACGCTGAGCATCAATCCCTCCGTATTCAGAAAACTGCCGTACGATCCGCTGCGGGACTTCCAGCCCATTACCAAGGTCGGCAACATTCCGCTCATCTGCGCTGTGCATCCGAGCTTGCGCGTTTCGACGCTGAAGGAATTCATCGCGCTGGCCACAACGAAGCCGGGCGCCATGCGTTACGGCTCCGCGGGCAACGGCAGCATGCTGCATCTGGCGACGGCATTGCTCGCGCACCGCGCGCAGATCGAGATGACCCACATACCTTATAAAGGCGGCAGCCTTGCGCTGAATGCGCTGCTGTCCAATGAAGTCAATCTGCTGTGCATGACCGGTTCGAGCTTGAAGCCGCACGTGCAGCAGGGGCGCATCGCCGCGCTGGCGATCTCCTCCGCGCACCGCTCGCCCGCGATGCCGGATCTGCCGACCGTCGCCGAGCAGGGCTTTCCTGGCTACGACTCGTCACAGTGGATAGGCATGCTGGTGCCGAAAGCCACGCCCAAAGTCATCGTCGCGAAGCTGCACGCCGAGGTCATTCGCATCCTCGCCACGACGGAGGTTCGCGAACGCCTGGCGGCGGCCGGGGTCGAGCCGGTCGGCAACACGCCGGAGGCATTTACGGCGCAGATCCGCGCGGACGCCAAAACGTACGGCAAGCTCGCGGCGGAGCTGCAGATTCGGCTCGACTGAGCGCAAGCGCGGGAATGTCGCGCGGCCGCGTGCGTTCAGGCCAGCGCAGGCGGCGGCCAGATCCGCTCGCCTATGAAGGGCGAGCCCGGTGTATGCACGGTACCCGCGATCACCTGCGATTCCCAGCGGGTTGGATCAAGCGCGCGCGCCTCGTGCGGCTCCTCGAAATTGCGCAACCGCGCTGCCAGGGACACAAATTCGTAGAGCACGCTGTGCTTGGCCCAGCCGGCGACGCCGGCGAGCTTGCGCGTGGCGATGCACCCGGGCATCTGCGCCATGAAGGGCAGGCGATACTGCGCATACCAGCGGCCGAGGTCGAATTCCTCCTCGGGCGTGCGCATGCGAAAGCTGCCCATCTGGATGGCGGGACCCGGGCACGCGCCGGGACCGAACTCTCCCGGCGCCGGTCCGTTGACGCGCGCCTCTTCGGTGAAGATGGCGGTGCGCATTCCCAGTCGCAGCGCCAGCATCGCGTCGTAACCCGCCGGCAGGGCAAGGTCCTGAATCGACGGCTTGAAGAACGTGTGCGCCGATGCGGCGCCGACCAGCAGCAGGTACTGACTGCCGCCGCCGATCGCATCCCGGGTGTGTCCGATCGCGGTGGCCTTGACGCGTTCCATTTGCGGGCCACCGCCGGTGTAGCGGTAGTGCGCCACCCATGCGTAGCCAGGCTGCACGCGCAGATAAGGACAGTAGCACTCATGCACCCAGTCGAGAAAGCGCTGCCGTGAGTCGTCAGCCAGGTCGTACCATGTTGCCCAGATGCCTCGGTCCATCTTGTGTGTCCTCAGTGTTCGACGGCCGGCTTCGGCAGGGTCGCATGATTGGTCGCTAGATTGCCGATCGTGCCGAATGCGCGCGCGACCGCAGCCACCGCCATTCCCGTACTGATCGGCGTGACATCGACCCGCCACGCCACGCAACTACCGAACCGGCTCACTCCAGCTTGACGTTGTTGTCCTGGATTACCCGGCTCCAGCGTTTGACTTCCGACTGGACAAACGCATTGAATTCGTCAGGCGATGCGCTGACCGCGGGAGGCACGAGCCGCGACGCGAACAAGTCGCGGGTCTCCGGCTGATTCATCACGTAGAGCACCGCGGCATGCATCCTGTCGACGATCGCGCGCGGCGTCCTGACCGGCGCGAACAGGCCGACCCAGTTGATGCTGCCCACGCCTTTCAAGCCGATTTCACTGAACGTCGGCACGTCCGGCAGCTCCGCGATGCGCTGTGTCGAGGTGACGGCGTAGGCTTTGAGCTGTCCGCCGCGCAGCAGGCCGATAACGGAGGCGACGGTCGTATTGGATAGCTGGGCTTCGCCGCGCAGCACCATCGGTATCGTTTCACCGGCGCCTTTGGACGGCAGATGCACCATCCGGATGCCGGTGGCCGCCGCCAGCGCGAGCATGTCCAGATGCGGATGCGCGCCCAGCGGCGCCGTGTAGTTGAGTTCGCCGGGACGCGCTTTGGCGTAAGCGATGAGTTCCTGAAAAGTGTTGGGCGGAAACCTGCTGCTGGCGAGCAGCACGTGCGGCATCGCGGCGAGCAGCGACACGCCGGTCAGATCCTGCGCCGGCTTCACGCGCATCGTCGCCGCGAACAGCGTCGGATTGATGCCGTTGGTCGTGGCATTGCCGACGAGGTACGTGTAACCGTCGGGCTGCGCGTTGACCGCCAGCTCGACGCCGATATTCCCGGAAGCGCCGGCACGATTGTCGACCACGATCTGCTGCCCCAGGCGTTCGGCCAGCCGCGGTCCGACCAGCCGCGCGGCGATATCGTTGGCGCCGCCGGGTGGAAACGGGACGATGAAACGAATCGGCCGGAGCGGATAATCCCGCGCACCGGTGTCGGCCGCGCGCACTCCCGGCGCGAGCGCGCTGAACGCCATTGCGAATAGTACCGACC
>JAYWDM010000626.1:0-3143 GCA_043779885.1 Betaproteobacteria bacterium
CGCGCCTGCCTGACGCTGGGCGTCGTGTAGTAGCGCATCAGGATGTGCGGGAGCGCCGCAGTGCCGAACATCATGCAGAACACGATGCCGAGAAAGTTATTGCGCGCGATATTCTGCGCCTCCGCGTCCTTGCCCTGAAACGGCGTCGCATGCGGGCGCGGCGGTGCAGCGCGGGCGGCAAGTCCTTTATCTTTGTTCCACTGTCCTTTCGCGGCTTCGACGTCCTTGGGGTAGGAATCGAGCGACTTCTGGGCGGCCGCAGCCTGTTCGGGCGGCGCGTTGTCCGCTTTCAGCTTGGCCACATTCTGCTCGAGATCGGTCTTGCCTTTGGCGTAAGCCGCGGCGGGGTCCTTGAGGTTCGCGTTGGCTGCATCTGCGCGCGCCTTGAAGATGTTGCGCACCTCGATCTCTTTCGGATCGTTGGTCAGCACTTTTTCGCGCTCGGTCACTTTCTGCAGCACCTGGCCATACGCCAATTGCGGCACTGGAATGCCGGTATATTTGACCGACAGCCACACCACCGGCGTGAGGTAGGCGATGATCAGAATGATGTACTGTGCGACCTGGGTCCACGTCACAGCTCGCATGCCGCCGAGGAACGAGCACACCAGTATGCCGCCCAAACCGACGAATACGCCGGTGCCGAACTCGAGGCCGGTAAAGCGGCTGGTGATGAGACCAACGCCGTAGATCTGTGCCACCACGTAGGTGAACGAGCACAGGATCGCGGCGAAGATGCCGACGCTGCGCACGATGTTGCCGCCGTAACGCTCGCCCAGAAAGTCGGGAATCGTGAACTGGCCGAACTTGCGCAGATACGGAGCGAGCAGAAACGCGACCAGGCAGTATCCGCCGGTCCAGCCCATGACGAACGCGAGGCCGTCGAAGCCTGCCAGATACAGCGTGCCGGCCATGCCGATGAACGATGCCGCGCTCATCCAGTCGGCGCCGGTCGCCATGCCATTGAAGAATGCGGGTACGCGTCGACCGGCCACGTAATATTCCGCGGGATCGACGGTGCGGCTCATGATGCCGATGCCGGCGTATAGGCCTATGGTCCCGGCCAGGAAGAAATAACCGATCCACTGCTTCGAGAGACCCATCTGCTCGGCTACCGCAAGCGCGAGCAGAAAGACGATGAAGCCGCCGGTGTAAAAGCTGTAGTACCTCTTGAGCTGAGCTTTGAATGCCTTGTGCCCCATCACTGATTCGCTCATTCGTCTTCTCCTTCTTCGACGCCGTATTCAATATCGAGATTGTTCATGTAGTGCTGGTAGACCCATATCAGCACTACATATACGATCAGCGAGCCCTGTGCCGACATGTAAAAGCCAAGCGGGAAGCCGAAGAAGGAAAATGCGTTCAGCTCACGCGCATACCAGCCTTCGACAAAGGTGACTACGAACCAGATGAACAGCAATATGGCTGTCATCACAAGGTTCTTGTGCCAGTACTCCTGGTGCTTCGCGGTTAACTCCATGAGGCTCCTCCGGTATGAAGTCGGGGCGGAAAAAAGTCACGGCCGCCAAAAATGATCGGGATTGATTTAATTGTATTTTTTATGTTCACGCTATTATTATTGAAAACTCTTACAAAATCCTGACGCGCCGCTGCCGGGAATGCAAGCTGGCTGGATTTATTGCAGGGGCGTGACTGGATTAACAGCCTTATAAACAGCCGGTTAAAATGTTTTTGGACGAAATTCAAAGTCTGCGATGCGAATACTGATTACCGAAGATGACGCATCGCTGGCCGAGGCGCTGCAGTTCGCGCTCAAGCAAGCGGGTTATGCCGTGGATACGGTCAATAACGGCGTCGCCGCGGACGAGGCGCTGAAGAACGATGTTTTCGCACTGCTGATACTCGATCTCGGATTGCCGGGGCTCGACGGTTTTGACGTGCTGCGGCGGTTGCGGCGCCGCAATCCGGCGTTGCCGGTGCTGATCCTGTCCGGGCGCGAGAAGCCTGAGGAGAAAGTGCTGGGCCTCGATCTTGGCGCCGACGATTATCTGGTCAAGCCGTTCAGCCTGCATGAGTTGCAAGCCCGGGTGAGGGCGCTGCTGCGCCGCGGGCAGGGCAGTTCCACGCCACTGCTGAGTTACGCCAAATTAAGTTTTGATACTGTAAACCGCATCGCCAGCACGGATGGCCGGTCGCTCACGTTGTCGGCGCAGGAGACCGGTGTGCTGGAGGCTTTACTGGCGCGCTTCGGGCGTGTCGTCAGCAAGGAGCAACTGGTCGGGCAACTCTACAGTTATGACCATGAGGTCAGCCACAACGCCATTGAGGTCTACGTGCACCGGCTGCGCAAGAAGCTGATCAGTACGGGCGTCACCGTGCGCACGCAGTATGGCCGTGGCTACATGCTCGATTATTTTGTCGTCTGAGTCGCTGCCGTTGCTGTTGCGCTGAGGTCACAGCCGGTAATCGAGCGCGAGACGCTCCTGCAGCTGGCGCGCCTGCAGAAATGCTTCCTTCAGGATCCGGCGCTCGAGTTGATTCAGATCCTCCGGAAAAAGCCGGTTATCCATCGCCAGGCCTTCCATGTTTTGCACGTGCTGATGCCTGAGCCGCAGCAATTGAATAAACTGAAACGCATCGATCCAGGCTTTCACTTCGCGCGGCGGCAGGATCTCGCGGACACCCAATTCGTGCAGCCGCGCCCCGGTGTTGGTTGGCGCAGCCGCATTGGCGAGGCCGTAAATTCGCGCGGCATCCGTGAATAACGTGGCGCCGCTCAATTTCAGGTCCAGGGTGCCGGGATGCGCCGCGTCGTCGCTCGTTGCAAAATCCCGCAGGATACCGAGCGGCGGCCGGTTGCGCAGGGCATTGGCCGCCATCTGATGCAGGAAGCGCGGATTGCCGGAGGCGTGCGCAAGCATCCATGTGCGCAGTTCGTCGGCCACCGCGGTGTCGCCATGCAGCGCCCGCAAGTCGAAAAATATCGTCGCGTGCATGAGCGCCTGCGGGTCGCCGCGGTCAATCCAGTCCGCGAATCGCGCGCGCCATTCCTCTGCGCTCAGGCACCAGCGGGGGTTGCCGGCCATGATTTCGCCGCTGCACAGGGGAAACCCGCAACGCGCCAGGTCTTCGTTGATGCGTTGCGCCAATGGCAGCAGCCGCGCGCGGACGGCCGCCGCGTC
>JAYWDM010000627.1:0-3143 GCA_043779885.1 Betaproteobacteria bacterium
AACAGGCTCCATTCGGCGGCGACCGCGGACTCGAATTGGGCAAAGCCCGGACGCGGATCGGCAAGGTTGTCGCGCAGGACGAGCCCGCGCTGTGCGCCGGGCGACTGGTTGCGCACCATGACGCGGTAATCAAACCGCACGCCTGCGGTGGCGAGCCGCGGCATCCTGCGCTCAACCGTGATGCGCGGCCTGAAGAGCAATGCGAACGGCGCCGCCAGCACGACTGCGGCCAGCAGCAAAGTGAACATCTGATAGCTCGTCGACCGCTCGGTATCCGCCCCGAGCAGCGCGCCGGCCCACGCGCCGCCCAGCACCAGCAGTCCGGGCGGCGTGAATCGCCGATTCAACCAACTGCTTACCGCGGAGACCCCGCGCAGCGCGATATACGCGATGCGTGTCATCGGCATGGTTACGCCGGAACGGGCAGCGTCTGCACGATATGCTCGACGATTGCCGGTGCGCTGCCGCCGGAAAATCTGGCCTGCGGGTCGAGCGTAAGCCGGTGCGCGAGCACCGCTACCGCCAGTTCGTGGATGTGCTCGGGCCGCACAAACGCTTCACCGTCGACCAACGCAAGCGCCTGCGCCGCCTTGGTGAGTGCGAGCGAGCCGCGCGGGCCGGCGCCCATCGTGACCGCAGCGACCGCGCGCGTGGCACGCACGACGTCGACGATATAGCGTTTGAGTTCCGCGCTCACGCGCACCCGTTTTACCGCATCCTTGATCAGTTGCAGCTCGGCGAGCGTCGCGCACGGCGCAATGGATTCGAGCGGGTGGCGCTGCTCCTGCGCCGAGACGATTTCGACCTCGGCCTCGGCATCGACGTAACCGAGGGATAGACGCACCGCGAACCGGTCCATCTGCGCTTCGGGCAGCGGGTAGGTGCCGCGAAACTCGACCGGGTTCTGGGTAGCCAGTACGAAAAAGTTGTCCAGCCGGTACGACTTGCCCTCGATCGTAACCTGGCCCTCGGCCATCACTTCAAGCAGCGCCGACTGCGTGCGCGGGCTGGCGCGGTTGATTTCGTCGGCAAGCAGTATGTGGGTAAAAATCGGCCCCTGATGAAACGCGAACGTCTGCGTTTTCGGATCGAATACCGAGACGCCGAGGATATCGGACGGCAAGAGGTCGGGGGTGAACTGCACGCGCTTGAAATCCGCGCCTATCGACAACGCCAGGGCCTTCGCGAGCGTCGTTTTGCCGGTACCGGGAAAGTCCTCCAGCAGCACGTGACCGCCGCTCGCCAGCGCCGCCAGCAATATGCGCAACGCCTCTGACTTGCCGCGGATTACCGACTCGATGTTGGTGGCGATCCGCCGCAGCAACTGCCGCGCATCGATATCCGCCGCGGCAACGTCCAGAGCAATCTCCCTTGATGATGACAATCCTGGTGCGGACCGGTTCGCCCCTTGCATCGCCACGCGAGGCTTGCGGACATCGGTTCGGCATTGTAGATCATCAGCGCGGGACAGCGTCAATCTCCGGACTGCTTCCCGGTCGCGCAGGCGCGCCTACTCGGCAGCCTTGATGCCCGCCGCCTTGATGACCCGCGCCGCGCGCGCCATGTCGTTCTGCATGAAACGCGCGAATTCCTCCGGCGTGCCGGTGAACACGTCGAAGCCGATTGCGGTCAGCCGTTCCTTCAGTTCACCCGCCGCGAGCGCCGCCACGATTTCCCGGTTGAGTTTGTCGATGATCACGCGCGGCGTTCCCGCGCGCGTGACCACGCCGAACCAAGTTCCCGCGTAGTAGCCCTTGAGCCCGGCCTCGCCGGTGGACGGGATCTCGGGCCAACTCGGGTGGCGTTTGTCGGCGCCGATCGCGAGGATCTTCAGCTTGCCCGCTTTCCATTGCGGCGTGATCGTCGCGATGCCTGTGATAACGATGTCCACCTCGCCGCTGAGCGCGGCGATGGTCGCCGGCCCCGACCCCTTGTAGGTAACGTGCGTTAGCTTGATGCCCGCCATCGATTCGAGCAACGCACCCGCGAGATGGTTGCTCGACGCGGCGCCTGGCGTCGAGTACTTGAGCATACCGGGCTTAGCCTTCGCCAGCGCGATGAATTCCGGCATCGTATTGGCCGGCACCGACGGATGCGCGGCGATCATGAACGGCACGTTGACCGCGGTGGTGATCGGCGCGAAGTCCTTCACCGCGTCGTACGGCAGTTTGGGGTTGACTTGCGGATTGATCGACATGGTGGTTGCGGTAGTGAGCAACAGCGTGTAGCCGTCCGGAATGGATTTGGCGACCGCTTCCGCGCCGATGATGGTGCTCGCCCCGCCGCGGTTGTCGATGACCACCTGCTGGTTGAAGCGCTCGGCAAGCTTTATGCCGATGCCGCGCGCGACGATGTCGGTCGTGCCGCCGGGCGGGTAGGGCACCACGAAACGAATGGGCTTGTTCGGGTAGGCCGGCGCCGCGTTCTCGGCGCCGGCGGGGGCGGCAAGCTGCGCCAGCGCCAGTACTGCGCCGGGCAACATGGCAAGGGTTCGGTTCACGATGACGCTTCCTCTGCATATGGGCGCCCGGCCGGATGACGACCGTGACGCAGAGCGCCATTATGGCGCACTGGCGCGTGCGATGCGCGGGCGCCGGTCAACTGCGCGCGAGGCAGAGGAGTGCCGCGATGGCGACGGCAAACCCGCAAGCCTTGCGCAGCGTCAGGGTTTCGCGCAGGAAGACGAAACCGAGTCCGGCCGTGACCACGAAGCTCAGTTGCGCGACCGGCACGAGTACGCTCGCCTCGCCGCGCGCAAGGCCCGCGAGCAGCATGATGAATCCGCACAGCAGCAGCACCGCGGCCGTGGCGGCGTGGCGCCAGGCGCCGCGCGGCGGATGGAATCCGCGGTCACGCGCGAGCGCGAACAGCGTCGCCAGCGGCAGGAATACGCTGGCCTGGCCGCTGAGAATCGTCGCCGGGCTGCCGCCGGCATTGGTGCCGAATTTGTAGATGAGGCTCACGAGCCCCATGGCCACCGTCGCGACAAGGACACGCAACACGGACGCGTTGGTTGCACGCGGCGCCCCTGCCGGCCCGCCCGCAAGCAGCAGCCACACCGCGGCGAGCGAGGCCGCCAGGCCCGCGAGTTTCCAGTGCGTAAGGGGTTCGTCGAGGAGCCACACCGCGAGCGCTGCCGTGAT
>JAYWDM010000628.1:0-8991 GCA_043779885.1 Betaproteobacteria bacterium
GCGGCAAAGTTAAGGGCTTCGTGAAATGCGCCGATGTTGGTGGTGCCATCGCCGAAGAAGCACACGGCGACCTGCTCAGTGCCGCGATACTGCGCCGACCACGCGGCGCCGGCCGCGACCGGCAGATGCGCGCCGATGATCGCATAGGAACCCATCGCGCCCTTATTGACATCCGTGAGGTGCATGGAGCCGCCCTTGCCGCCGAGGAGTCCGCATTGGCGGCCCATCAGTTCGCCGAGCACGCCTTCCATCGAGGCGCCGCGCGCGAGCGTGTGGGCATGACCACGGTAGGTGCAGAACGTCCAGTCATCGGGGCGCATCGCGACACCGAACGCGGCGGCAATCGCTTCCTGTCCCAGCGACAGGTGGCTGGTGCCCTTGATCAGGTTCTGCAGAAAGAGATCGTACGCGCGCTTCTCGCAGTAGCGCAGTTCGAGCTGCAGGCGATAGAGCGCATGGCGCGTTTCGTGGCCGATGTCCATGGCCGGCGCGGCGACTGCGGTGTTCCTGGTTGTTGCTGACTTCACCATGATGCTCCTAGTAGCGGGTAGGATGGGTTGAGGCCGGCGCGGCCGATACCCATCATCGTTGATCGTCTTGCTGCTCGATGGGTATCGCTGCGCTCCACCCATCCTACAAATTGGTCGACATTTACCTGCGCTTGTCCAAGGTTCCAAACTGTTTTTTCGGCCACTCCTAGTAACGATTCGCAATCGGCAGTTCCTGCGCCGGGAACAGCGTGATGATTTTCGCGCCGTCCGGCGTCAGCACGACCTCTTCCTCGATGCGCGCGGCCGACACGCCGTCCGTCGCCGGGCAAAACGTCTCCACCGCGAACACCATGCCGGCTTTCAGTTCGTACGGGTCTTTCAGCGAGTTCAGCCGCGATACCAAAGGCCGCTCGTGCAGACCCAGCCCCAGGCCATGACAGAAGTTCAGGCCGAAGGCCGACATCTCGGTCTCGAAGCCGATTTCCGTCGACTTGGGAAACATCTTCGCGACCTTATCGGTGCTCACGCCGGGCCTGAGCATGCCGATCGCGCCGTCCATCCATTGCCGCGCTTTTTTGTAGGCATCGTGCTGCGCCTTGGTGGCGCTGCCCACCGTGAACGTGCGGTAGTAGCAGGTCTTGTAACCCATGTACGACTGGATGATGTCGAAATACGCCTGGTCGCCGGGACGGATCATGCGGTCGGTGAAATTATGCGGATGCGGACTGCAGCGCTCGCCGGCGATCGCGTTGATCGCTTCGACGCAGTCCGAGCCCATTTCATACAGCCGCTTGGTGGCCAGAGCGACGATCTCGTTTTCGCGTATGCCCGGTTTGAGCGCCTCGAAAATGTCCTGATACACGCCGTCGCCCATCGCCGCCGCCATGTTGAGCAGCGTGATTTCGTCGTAGCTCTTGATTTCGCGCGCCTCGAGCATCACCTGCTGGCCGTCCTGCACGTTGATGCCGAGCTTCTGCAGGGCGAACAGGAACGGCGGTTCAACCACGTCTATGCCGAGCGGCATGCCGGCAACGCCTTCCTGCACGAGTATGTCCTTGATCTCCTTCGCCGCCTCCTCGAAAAGCCCGACGCGCGGATTGATCGCGCCACGCAATCCCACGTTGCCAGCGAGACAATGATTGGTCGGCAGCCACGGCGCATACAGCTTGTGGTGGCGCGCGGCCGAACCGAAATCCCACACGTACGGCTCGCCGTTGCCGGTGAGCAGGCACCAGCGCGTCAGCTTGTCGCGCGCCCACTCGCCGATCACCGTGCTGGAAATGTAGCGCATGTTGTACTGGTCGAACACGAGCAGCGCGCCAAGTCCGGACTTCGCCAGCGAGTTGCGCGTGCGCGCGAGCCGGTACTCGTGCAGCCGGCGAAAATCGACGCGCTCCTCGAAATCAACCTGCATGCGACCGGGCGCCTGCAATGGGCGCTCCCAGCGGTGGCCGGGATTCGCCGGATCATACAAACCGTCGGGCGCGCTGCTGACGCCGCGTTTGGGGTCGATGCCTGAAGCCTTGACCCGTTTGGGTTCGGCTGCTTTGCGTTTGCGTGCCATCTCGTGACTCTCCTGATTTATTTCTTGGCGGCGCCCAGTTGCGCCGCCATCCAATCCGCCGTTTGGTCGCGATAGCGGTACCAGAGATTGTTCACCACGTGGTTGCCGCCTTCGACTATCGACAGCACACACGGCCCCGATACTTCGGCGGCAAGCTGCTCGGCGGCGCTCACCGGTGTCAAACGGTCGTTGGTGCCGGCGACGATATAGATCGGGCAGGTGATGTTCCTGGCGATGCCTTTGAGCGAGACCCTGAGGGCGACCCTGCCGGCTTCTTCGAGGGTAGCCGATTTCGAACGCACGCGAAAGGCCTCGACGTTCAGCTTCGGCCGCCCCTCGAAACTCGCCGTGCGCTGGTATGCCCCCGACAATGCGACGCACGCCTTGATGCGCTTGTCGAACGCGGCCGCGCGCGGCGCGTAATAGCCGCCGAATGACACGCCCCAGATGCCGATACGCGCAAGGTCGACATCATGGCGCGATTCCAGATAATCGATCACCGCCGCGACCGGTTTTTCGTATTCGGGCGTGATCGGAAAATCGTCCTCGGCCTCGCCCTGCCCCGGACCGTCGAACGCGAGCGTCGCCACACCGCGCCTGAGGAAACGGTTCTCGTAATCGTCCATTTCTTCCTTGGTCGAATCGAGCCCCATGCACATCACCGCGATGGGCGGTTTGGCCGCTTCCGCGGGTTTGCGCAAAATTCCATACAGCCGCTTGCCTTCGTACGGGATCTCGACGCGCTCGCCCGGCGGCCGCAGGTACGGCAAGGCCTTGTTGCGGCACGCGACCACTTTGCGATGCGCGGCCTTCATCTGCGCGGGGTCGTTCACGAACAGAAACTTGCCGAAGTGATAGCACAGCGCGGCGCGCGTCCAGTGCTCGCCGGCAGACAGTTTGCAGCCGCCGGCAAATGCCAGGTCGCCGAGTTCTTCGTGCACGGCCGCGCGCGCCGACCACGCCGCGCACCAGTCGTCCCAGCGCTCGAGGCCCGCGGTCACTTCCTGAAAATCGGTGAGCGGCACGCCGTTCGCGACGAAGCGCGGCGCCCAGTGCGAAATCGCCGCCTCGACCTGCGCATCGCGCGGCTTTACTACGGCATCCATTGCATGCTCCGTGCCTCAGGTTTCCTCATGCCACGCCTCGATCACACGCCCAGCATTTCGAACGTGCCGGGAGTATAACGGTCTCCCGCCCGCGCGCCGGGCCTGAATGTTTCCGCCAGCAACGCGAGTTCGGACGGCGCGAGCTTGAGGTCGAGCGCCGCCACATTCTGCTCGAGGTATTTCTGCTGCTTGGTGCCGGGGATCGGAATGATATCGTCGCCTTGCGCAAATAGCCACGCCAGCGCCACCTGCGCGGTGGTCGCGCCATGCTTCGCCGCGATCGCTTCCACCGGCTTCAGGAGTTCAAGATTGCGCTCGAGATTGCCGGGCTGGAAGCGCGGCTGCCTGCGCCGCTTGTCGTTGGGCGCGATGTCTTCCAGACTGCGCACCGTGCCCGCAAGCAGCCCGCGGCCGAGCGGCGCGTAAGGAACGAATGCGACATCGAACTCGCGGCACGCCGGCAGAATCGCGGGCTCGACGTCGCGCGCCCACAACGAGTATTCGGTTTGCATCGCGGCGATCGGATGCACCTTGAAGGCGCGCGTCAGCGACTGCCGGCCCGCTTCGCACAGCCCGAGGTAGCGCACCTTGCCCTTGCGCACCAGCTCGGCCATCGCGCCCACGGTGTCCTCGACCGGCACCGCGGGGTCGACGCGGTGCAGATAATACAAATCGATCACATCCATGCCCAGCCGCCTGAGGCTCGCGTCACACGCCACCGGCACGTAGTCGGGGCGGCCGTTATAGCCTTTCTTGCCGCCCTCGACGTCGAAATTGCCGAATTTCGACGCAATGACAACATCATCACGCCGGCCCCTGACCGCCTCGCCCAGCAGGCGCTCGTGGCGGCCGTCCTGGTAACGGTCCGCCGTATCGAAGAAAGTGACGCCGAGATCCAGCGCCCGGCGCATGGTTGCGATCTGCACCGCGTCGTCCTGTGCGCCGAAATCGGTCGTCGTGCTGCCCATACCGACGCCGACGGCGGACACCATCAGTTCACTGTTGCCGAGTCTGCGTTTCTTCATGCGCCCCCCCTGTTCAATCCCGCAAAGATCGCATCAATCGGCCGCGATGCCCGCCGCTTTGATCACCCTGCCCCGCTTGGCGCTCTCGGCATTGACGAACGCGCCGGGACGGTCGTCGCCCGTTCGTCCCGCATGGCTTCAGTCGGCCTTGATCCCGGCATCCTTGATGACCTTGGTCCATTTGACGAGCTCGGTTTTGACAAACGCACTGAGCTCGTCAGGCGTCGACGGCGCCACCTCGGCGCCCTGTTTGAGTATGGCTTCCTTCACTTCCGGTTGCCGCAGGACGTCGCCGACCGCCTGATTCAGTTTCAGGACGATCGGTTGCGGCGTATGCGCGGGTGCAAAGAGACCGAACCACAGCAACGCCTCCATGCCCGGAATGCCGGCCTCGGTCGCGCTGGGAATGTCCGGTGCGCCGGCAAAACGTGTCCGGCTCGACACAGCGAGCGCCCGTACGCGGCCCGATCTGATTTGCGTATGCGCCGTGATCGGCGACAGGAACGAGACCTGTGTTTCATTGCCCAGCAGCGCGATGAGCGCCTGGCCGGCCCCCTTGTAAGGCACGTGCACGAGCTTGACGCCAGCCACCTGGTTGAAGAGTTCGCCCGTCAGATGGCTGATCGTTCCGGGACCGGCCGACGCGTAGTTCAGATTCCCCTGCTGCTTCGCGTAGGCAATCAGCTCCTGCGCATTGCTGACCGGAAGCGACGGATGAACAACCAGCACGGTGACTCCGTTGGTCACGCGCGTAATGGGGGCAAAGTCCCTGATCGGGTCATAGGGCAGGTTTTTGTACAGCGACACCGCGCTCACATGCGTGCCGGCATGGCCCATCACGAGGGTGTAACCGTCCGGCGCGGATTTGGCGACGATATCGGTGGGGATCGTGCCACCCGCCCCCGAGCGGTTATCGACGACGACCGACTGTCCCCAGCGTTCGGTCAGCTTCTGGCCAAGAAATCGCGACAGGTAGTCCGCCGTGCTGCCCGCGCCCTGCCCCATGATACGGATCGGCCTGCCCGGATAGCCCGCGGCAGGATCGGCCGCCCACGCCGGCGGCGTCGCTGCCATTGCCGCGATGAACAATGCCGTTGCCGGCGCGCGACGCTTCATTTGTCCGGGTTCAGACATTCGCCAGACCGAGCTGCCGCGCAAGCCAGTCGGCGGTCTGGGTTTGATACATGTAGCGGCGGTTGTTGACGACGTGGTTGCCGCCTTTGACGATGTCGAGCACCGTCGGCCCCGACGCTTCCGCAGCGATGTGCTCCGCGTTGTGCGGCGGCGTCAGATGATCGAGTTCGCCGCCGACCACATAGAGCGGGCACGTGATGTTCTTTGCAGCGCCTTCCAGCGTCAGCGTCAACGCGACCGCGCGCGCTTCTTCCATGGTCTTGCTGTGGCTGCGCACCCTGAACGCTTCGCGCGACAATTCATTGCGCGCATCGAATACCTCGACCCAGCTGTAGGGGCCCGACAACGACACGCATGCCTTGAGGCGCTTCTCGAACGCCGCCGCGCGCGCGGCGTAATAGCCGCCGAGCGACACGCCCATGACGCCGATGCGCGACGCATCGAGATCGCCGCGTCTCTCGATGAAATCAACGACTGCCGCGACCGGCGCCTCGTAGTCGCCGCGGATCGGCAGTTCGTACTCGGCTTCACCCTGGCCGGGGCCGTCGAACGGCAACGTCGCCATGCCGCGCGCGAGCAGGATGTTTTCGTAAACGTCCATTTCTTCCTTGGTCGAATCCAGTCCCACGCAGATCACGGCCACCGGGGGCTTTGCCGCGCCCGCCGGCTTGCGCAAAATTCCGTAGAGAGTCCCGCCCTGAAAGGCAATCGCCACGCGTTCTCCCGGCGGATCAAGATGCGGCAGCGCGAGATTGCGGCACTCGACGGTTTTCAGGTGCGCCGCCTGCATCTGCGCGCGATCATGCACGAACATGAATTTGCCGAAGTGATAGCAAAGTGCTGCGCGCGTCAGATGTCCGGCAGCGCTGATGCCGAATCCGCCGGCGAGCGCCTGGCGCCCGAGTTCTTCGTGCACCGCCGCGCGTGCCGACCATGCCGCGCACCATTCGTCCCAGCGGGTCAGACCCGCCGTGACCTGCTCGAAATCGGCGAGCGGCACGCCGCTGGCGACGAACCGCGGCGCCCATGCGCGCAGCGCGATTTCAATACGTTTGTCTTTTAGAGGGGTATCCATACTTACCAAATACTTGATAAATAACCGGCAGGCGCACCCTCAGCCCTCCCACTCTTTCCGAGCGGACGCAGGCGGCCGGATTTAATATGCGGCATCGCCAGTGGTCAGTTGACGCGCGCGCCGGCGGCGATGATCACCGCGGCGAACTTCTTGACCTCGGCGCGGATGAAGGCATCGAACGCTTCCGGCGTGGTCGGCTTGGGGGTGGCGCCCTGGCTCACCATGCGCTCCTTCATGTCGGGAAGGTTCAGGATGCGGACGACCTCGCGGTTGAGCAGATTGATCAGCGGCCGCGGCGTTTTGGCCGCTGCCAGCAGTCCGTACCACTGGTCGTAATCAAACCCGGGGACCCCGGCCTCCGCGACGGTTGGCACGTCGGGGAACATCGGCGAGCGGGCGGCGGTGCTGACGGCCAGCGCCAGCACCCTGCCGGCGCGGACTTGTCCGGCTGCCACCAGCACCGGAGAAAACGTAAACTGGACGCCGCCGCCTATCACGTTGTTCAGCGCTTCCGGCGCGCCCTTGTAAGCCACGTGAGTCGCGTCGATCGCCACTGCCAGCTTGAACATCTCGCCGTTGATCTGCGTGCCGCTGCCGATGCCGGCGGAACTGAAGTTGAACTGCCCCGGCTTCGACTTGGCGAGCGCGATCAACTCCTTCACCGATTTGGCGCCCAGCGCCGGCGCCACCACCAGTATGTTGGGCACGCTGGCGACCTGCGAGATGCCCGCAAAATCCTTGATGGTGTCGTATGACAGCTTGGAGTAAAGCGTCGCATTGCCCGCGTGGCCGGTCGACACCATCATCAACGTGTGCCCGTCGGAGTTGGCGCCGAGCACCAATTCCGAGGCGATGGTCCCGCCGGCGCTCGGCCGGTTGTCCACCACCACCTGCTGGCCCCAGTGTTCGCCCATTTTTTCCCCGACCCAGCGCGCCAGTATGTCGGTCTGGCTGCCGGCCGAAAACGGCACCAGCATGCGGATCGGCTTGGTCGGGAATTTGTCCTGCGCCGCAACGGCGCCCGCGGCAAGCAGCAGCACTGCCGCCAAGGTCACTTCCCGGATTTTGAGATATTTCATCGCTGGTCTCCTGACGCTGTGCTGGACGGGTGCGCGACCGAACGCGCCTATTGGGGCTGGATGCCGATGTCTTTGACCAGTTTCTGGATCCGCACGTACTCGTCCCGCTGCAGTTTCAAAAACTCCTCCGGCGTGCCGAACACGGGTTCCGCGCCCTGCGCCAGCATGCGGTCCTTGATCGCGGGCTCGCTCAGGATGGCGCCGACGTCCTTGTTCAGCTGCATGATGATTGCGCGTGGCGCTTTGGCGGGCGTCAGAATACCAAACCAGCTGTCCGACCGGAAGGCGGGCAGCCCTGATTCGGCCATGGTCGGAACATCGGGTATGGCCACTGCGCGCCGGGGCGTGGCGACCGCCAGTGCGCGCAGTTTCCCCTGTTGCAGCATAGGCATCGCCGCCGGCAACGGGAACACGTAAAGCTGTACGCGGCCCGCCAGCATCTCCGTGAACACGTCGCCCAGCATCCGGAACGGCACGTGCACGATATCGATGCCCGCCGCGGCCTTGAACATTTCTCCCGCGAGCTGCGACGAGCTGCCGACGCCGGCGGAACCGAAATTGAACTGGCCCGGTTTCGCCTTGGCCAGCGCGATGAGGTCGGTGACCGATTTGACCTGCAGGGTGGGAGCGACAACCAGCACGTTGGGCATCGACGCGACCTCGGTCACCGACGCGAAATCATCGAACGGGCGATAGCCCGGATTTTTGTGTATCAAAGCATTGACGATATGCGGCTGGCCGATCATCGTAATCGTATAGCCGTCGGGAGCTGCCGTCGCCACGATATTGCTCCCCACCAGCCCGCCTGCCCCGGGGCGATTGTCGATGACGATCTGCTGCGCGTAGCGCTCGCCCAGCATCTGGCCGACGGTGCGCGCCAGAAAATCGCTCGCCGAGCCGGGCGGGAACGGCACCACCATGCGTATCGACTTGGTGGGGTAACGATCCGCGCCCAGTGCCGCGCCCGCCAGCCCGCCACACACCACCGCCAGATAAATGGATGTACGACGCATAATGAATTCCTCTCTTATTCCAGGTTGCGGGCCGCACCCGGAACGGGCATGCGGGAATTCGCATTATCGCAGTGCTACGCCTTCGCCACACCCAGCCGCTGCGCCATCCAGTCCGCCGATTGCGTACGGTACTTATAGACACGGTTGTTGGCAACGTGGTTCCCGTCCTCGATGATTACGAGTTCGACCGCGCCCTGGGCCTCACGCGCCAGGCGTTCGGCATCCTGCCACGGCACCACGCGATCGAGCTTGCCCGTCACGATATAAAGCGGGCACGTGATCCGGTTCGCCACGCCCGCGAGACTCAGCGTTGCGGCGATCCTGCGCGCTTCGTCCTGCGTTTCACAATGCGCGCGCGTGCGAAACGTTTCGCGCGTGAGTTCCGGCAGGCCATCCCACGCGGCGCCCATGTCGTACGGTCCCGACAATGCGATGCACGCCTTGACGCGCCGTTCGAAGGCCGCCGCGCGCGGTGCGTAGTAGCCGCCGAGGCTCACGCCCCAC